>NZ_JBFLAB010000009.1:0-98382 GCF_040742695.1 Microbulbifer discodermiae
GTCGAACTCGGGGCTGAAATAATGGTGGCATCCACTATGCTGCCTTCTCGCAAAATCAGACCGTGCTGCCCTAAGTGCTTGTTGATCTTGTTAAACAGTTTTTTGCCAAGCTGATGCTCTTCAAGCAGGTGACGGAAGTTTAGGGTCGTTGTCTCATCCGGCACGCGATCCAACCGAATACTGGCAAAGCGGCGCATTGATTCTATCTCATAAAGAGCGTCCTCCATGGCGGGATCGCTCAAGTTGTAGGCCAACTGCATAATGTGGATACGCAACATGGCGGGCAGTGGATAAGGTGGCCGACCCATGCCGCCACGGGCATAGTACTTGGCGACGGATGACTCCAACTGCCTCCACGGCAACAGCTGATTCAGCTTCTCGAGGAACAGTTCGCGCCGTGTTTTGCGTTTCTTGATAGTGTATTCGGCTTCGGCGAAGGTCAGTTGGCTCATGATTGAATCTGTGTATGTTGGAAATGGGGTAAATTATGCCAGACTGGAGCAGTTTTTCAGAGGTTCCTTAGTTGTCGGGTTAGTGTAAACAGGCCCTAGTAGAAACCTAACTGCAATAAAAATGTAAACAATCGATAGCCGATTGAAATTTATCGTTACTTTTCCCGCCAATCCCGTTTTCAGTAACAATTCCGCAATATCCCCTTCTTAAATTCCCTGTTTGGAACAGCGGGCTGCCAAAAAACACTTTTTCAATAGCCCGCTAACTGACCGAACGCAGATGTTGTTGCAGATCCTCTACCAGTTTATTGGTGGTGGTCATTTCGCCGCTTAGGTTCTGGAGTCTGCCCACGCATAGACTGTGACGCATCTCCCCGGCGGCTGCGCAGGCATCTTCCACCAGGATTGGGCAGTAGCCGAAATCAGCACCCGCGCGAATCGTAGATTCGATACTGCCGTCTGTGTGCACCCCGCAGCAGTAGAGCTGGGACAGGTTGAGCTGGATCAGTAGCTCGGGCAGGTTACTGTTGCCAAAGGGCCCGATACCGGTTTTATTGATGACCAGTTCATCCCTCAGGGGGACTACGGAAGCGAGAAATTCGGCTTCCGGGGATCCCGGTGTCGCCAACAGTCCGGCCCGTTTGTGCCAGAAGGTCCGGTCGCGTCCATCGCTGGTTTTGGCTCTGGTGCGTATGTGCAACACCTCCAGTCCCTTGTCACGGAATACGGCTTGCAGCCTGCGCACATTGGGCAGAACCACAGTTTCCAGGCGGGCGAAGAATTCGTCTTGCTCCTCCTGGCTCCAGTGGAGTTTTCCTCCGTCTGCAAAGATGCCCTGCCCGCGGGTGGCGAACAGGGTTTGCAGGTCGATACACAGCAGGGCCGGTTTCATTGTTCCCTCCAGCGGATTGATGCCCAGAGCGGATGTATTGGCTGGGTAGAGGCCAGGGACACTATCGCCCCGGCAATACGCCCGGCAGCATGAGAAAAACTTCTTCGGTATTGTTTTCAACCCGGGTTTGCAACACAGGTCCGCAATGCCTCCACCACTAATTGAGCATCTGGGAGCTCGATTTGCGGCCCGCAGCCGGGCGCTTGTTTAGATGCCGGGCCAATAGAGTCAGTGTAGCCCGTGAGCGGTGGTGGGTGGAGTGAACAGGAATGGCGAGGATGGGTCAGGAAGCGCTGAACCAGCGCTCCCGGTAAAGTTTACATATTGGGATAGTTGGGGCCGCCGCCGCCTTCGGGTGCCACCCAGACGATATTCTGAGTGGGATCCTTGATGTCGCAGGTTTTGCAGTGTACGCAGTTCTGCGCATTGATCTGAAAGCGCTTGCCGTTGGCGTCTTCTACAACCTCATAGACAGCGGCGGGGCAGTATCTTTGTGCTGGCTCATCGTAGATGGGCAGGTTGTGATTCAGTGGTATCTCGGCATCCTTTAGCTTCAGATGGCAGGGCTGGTCCTCCTCGTGATTGGTGTTGGAGATAAACACCGAGGACAGTTTGTCAAAGCTCAAAACACCGTCTGGTTTGGGATAGTCGATTGCCTTGCAGTCGGCGGCCGGTTTTAGCTGGGCGTGATCCGCACCGGTATCGCGCAGGGTCCAGGGCAGTTTGCCGCGAAAGATATTGAGGTCGACAAACGCGTAGGCCGATCCGAGGATATTGCCCAGTTTGTGTTGGGCGGGGCCGAAATTGCGTTGTTTGTGCAGCTCCTTCCAGGCCCAGCTGTCGGCGTATCTGCGCGCATAGTCCACGAGTTCGTCGCCGCTGCGATCCGCCGCCAGGGCTTCCACCAATGTCTCGGCGGCGATCATGCCGGATTTCATCGCGGTGTGATTGCCCTTGATTTTGGCGAAATTCAGGGTGCCGGCGTTGTCGCCGATCAGCAGGCCACCGGGGAAAGTCATCTTCGGCTGCGACTGCAGTCCCCCTTTCACAATGGCGCGTGCCCCGTAGGCCACACGTTGCCCACCCTGTAGATACTGGCTGATCACCGGGTGATGCTTGTAGCGCTGGAACTCGTCGAAGGGGCTCACATGGGGATTCCGGTAGGCCAGGTCGGTGATCAGGCCGACCACCACCTGGTTGTCCTCCAGGTGATACAGAAAGCCGCCGCCGGGCGTGCCGCTCTGGTTCAGTGGCCAGCCGGCGGTGTGGACCACAAGGCCCTGCTGATACCTGTCTGCGGGCACCTTCCAGATTTCCTTGATGCCGATACCATAGTGCTGCGGGTCCCGGTCCGCATCGAGCCGGTATTTGGCGATCAATTGTTTGCCCAGATGGCCGCGACAGCCCTCAGCGAAGAGGGTGTACTTGGCGTGCAGCTCCATCCCCGGCATATAGGAGTCCTTGTGCTCCCCATTCGCGCCGACGCCCATATCGCCGGTGGCAATGCCTTTGACGGAGCCATCGTCGTTGAAGAGTACTTCGGTTGCGGCGAAGCCCGGGAAAATTTCCACTCCCAGGTTTTCCGCCTGCTCGGCCAGCCAGCGGCACAGGTTGCCGAGGCTGATAATATAGTTGCCTTGATTGTGCATGGTGCTGGGCACAAACAGATTGGGAACCCTGATGGCGGCCTCGTCATTGCGCAGAACATAGATATCGTCGCTCTGGACCTGGGTATTCAGGGGGGCGCCACGCTCTTTCCAGTCCGGAAACAGCTCGTTCAGCGCGGTGGGCTCAAACACTGCGCCGGACAGAATGTGGGCGCCGACCTCAGAGCCCTTCTCCACCACGCACACGGAGATCTCGTCATTTAGCTGCCGGATACGACATGCGGCGGCCAGCCCGGCGGGACCGGCGCCCACGATCACCACATCGTACTCCATTGATTCGCGTTCCACGGCGCTCTCCTCCGCTGGTTGCATACACTATCTCTCCGGGTCTTGTGCCCTGGATTGGGTCACGATTATATCGGGCTTTAAGTGGCCCTACCAATTGCAGGAGCAGCCGTTTTCCCTGGCAAATAGGCCGTTTTGCCGCAGCTCCGCGCCCGCCTATAAGCCGTCCCTATGGAGGGAAATTGATGTGGTGAATAGTCTTTACCCAACTCAATCCGGCTATTGATTTTGCGTTATAGAAGGCTCACCATATCGCGCGTTCAAACACTCGTTTGACTCTGAAATCAAATTCGTTCGCGATTTGACCTGTCAGTCGCGGCTCCAAAAGTTTACCGAGACGGGATTTCCATGAAAGTTCTTGTAGCTGTAAAACGCGTTGTCGACTACAACGTCAAGGTTCGCCCCAAGGCGGATGGTAGCGACGTCGATATCGCCAACGTAAAGATGTCCATCAACCCCTTCTGCGAAATAGCGGTGGAAGAGGCGGTGCGCTTGAAGGAGAAAGGTGTCGTCAGCGAGATAGTGGCTGTTTCCATGGGGCCCAAGCAGTGCCAGGAGCAGATCCGCACCGCACTGGCGCTGGGTGCGGATCGCGGCATTCTGGTGGAGACAGATGTGGAGCTGCAACCCCTGGCTGTTGCCAAGTGCCTCAAGGCAATGGTGGACAAGGAGGAGCCACAACTGGTGATTCTGGGCAAACAGTCTATCGACGGTGACAACAACCAGACCGGCCAGATGCTCGGCGCCCTGACCGGCATGGGGCAGGGTACCTTCGCGTCGGGAGTGGCAATCGAGGGCGACTCGGTGCAGGTCACCCGGGAAATCGATGGCGGCCTGCAAACGGTGGAGCTGAAACTGCCGGCCATTGTCACTACGGACCTGCGCCTGAACGAGCCGCGCTACGCCTCCCTGCCGAATATTATGAAGGCCAAGAAAAAGCCTCTGGATACAACCACTCCCGATGAGCTGGGTGTGGATATAGCACCGCGCACTACAACCCTGAAAGTGGAGCCGCCGGCCGAACGCCAGGCCGGGGTTAAAGTGGCGGATGTGGCGGAGCTGGTCGAGAAACTGAAGAACGAAGCGAAGGTGATCTGATGAGTATTTTGGTTATTGCGGAACACGACAACGCTGAACTGAAAGGGGCCACCTTCAATACCGTTGCCGCAGCCGGGGAAATCGGCGGCGAAGTGCATCTGCTGGTTGCGGGTTCCGGCTGCGCAGCTGTGGGTGAGGCAGCGGCGAACATGGACGGTGTTGCCAAGGTTCTGGTGGCCGACAACCCCGCCTACGGACATCAGCTGGCGGAGAACGTCGCCCGGCTGGTGGCGGACCTGGGCAAGGATTACAGTCATATTCTTGCGCCGGCTACCACCACCGGCAAAAATATGTTGCCGCGGGCCGCGGCGCTGCTGGATGTGCAGCCGATTTCGGACATCATCGCAGTGGAGTCGGCGGACACCTTCAAGCGGCCTATTTATGCGGGCAATGTGATCGCTACGGTGCAGAGTTCCGATGCGATCAAGGTAGTCTCGGTCCGCAGCACCGCCTTTGACCCAGTGTCCGCCGAGGGCGGTAACGCAGTAGTGGAAGCTGTGGATATCGCCGATGATGCGGGGGTATCGTCTTTTGTCGGTGAGGAGCTGGCACAGTCTGACCGCCCTGAGCTGACCGCTGCCAAGGTGGTGATCTCCGGTGGTCGGGGTATGCAGAATGGCGACAACTTCAATCTGCTGTATCGCCTGGCCGACAAGCTGGGCGGCGCCGTGGGCGCATCCCGTGCGGCGGTGGATGCAGGCTTTGTGCCCAACGACATGCAGGTGGGGCAGACCGGCAAGATAGTTGCACCGGACCTCTACATAGCGGTGGGTATTTCCGGTGCCATACAGCATCTGGCGGGTATGAAGGACTCCAAGGTGATCGTTGCTATAAATAAAGATGAGGAAGCGCCGATCTTCTCCGTCGCAGATTACGGGCTGGTGGCGGATTTGTTCGATGCGGTGCCGGAGTTCGAAAGCAAATTGTAAAGTTGGGTTAATATACTAGGGTGGAAAAAGGGCGGCGTTAGCCGCCCTTTTGTTGCCGCTTCACGGAAAGCCAGAGTGGGCGGGTCTTTGCGGCGGTTTGCGGCTTTGGTGTCGCGCCGAATGGTTAAATTTTAGCCGATTGGTGTGGATTGCCTTTCTGGGTGCGACGATTGACAATAGGCGCCATAAGATACAGAAAAGCTACCACCGGTTAGGTTTTTGGGTAAGTTCATGTCCGCAATCCAGCGTGTCACAGGGTCACTCCGATCAGTCTTTGCGCCTTCCCAACCGGGCAGAAGACTGTCGCGCGGCGTGCTCGCCTCGGTGGTGGTGGCCGCCGGCTGGCTGTCCGTTAACCTGCTGGCCTACGCTTCGATACTGGCGCCCGCCGGGGAGGATTCCCTGCTAGTGGTGCGCGATGGCAATCTGCCCAGTGCCGGGCAGAGCACAACCATTCCCGATACGCCTTTTTTTGGCCGCGCCGAGGTCAAGCAGGAGGCGGAGCCGGATGTGGATCTGGCCAATATCCCGATTACCCAGTTGAATCTCGTGTTGTCCGGCGTGCTGGATAACTCCACCAAGGACAAGGCCAGCGCACTGATTGCGGAAAAGGGAAAACCGGCCCAGCGCCTGTACGTTGGTGATCGCCTGCCGGGTGGGGCGGAGCTGTTTTCTGTGGCGATCGATCACATAGTGTTGCGCCGCAACGGGAAAATGGAAAAACTGACTTACCCCGATCACGACGGGCGGCCCAATGTGCCGCTCAGTCGCTACACCGGCAGGAATGTCGCTGGCCGCGCAGTAGAGGTGAATGCGGCCAATGCCGCCGCGAGAGCGGAGAAGCAACAGTCCATTCGTGAGCGCCTGAAAGAATTGCGCAGCCTTGCGCGTGAAAGGCGCGAAGCACGCCAATAAAATGTTTCGAATACCAGAGTTTTGTTTAAGAGCCTGATAATAATGATGAGGATGTTCAATCGCCGGCTGTTTGTCGCCGGCTTTCTGGGACTGCTGTTGTCCACACCGGTGCTGGCCCAACCACAGGCTCAACCACAGGCCCCACCCCCGGAGCGCGTCACACTCTCACTGGATAATGCCGATATCCGCGACCTGATCAACTGGGCCGCGGACTTCACCGGCAAGAACATTATTGTGCACCCTAACGTCAAGGGTAAGGTCACAGTGATCGCCGGCGACCCGATGACCCACGAAGAGGCCTTCAACGTTTTTATGTCGGTGCTTCAGGTCAATGGCTTTAGCCTGGTGGAGCAGGGCGGAGCCTGGAAGGTGGTCCCCGATGCGCTGGCGAAACAGCAGGCGATACCAGTAGTCGGCAACGGTACCAAAGCGCCGGCCGAATCCCTGGTAGTGCGCACAGTGCGGGTCAAGAATATTTCCGCGGCGCAGCTGATCGCCATGCTTCGACCTCTGATACCCCAAACCGGTCACCTGGCCGCTTATGCGGAGACCAATACACTGTTGATTGCGGACCGTGCGGCCAATATCGAGCAGATAGTGCGATTGGTTCACCAACTCGACCATGCGGGTGCCATCGACATTGAGCTGGTGCCACTGCAATTCGCCTCCGCCAAGGAAATCAAACAGGTTATCAACGACCTGCTGATTTCCGGCGGCAAGCAACCCGGCACCGACGTGCAGCCGTTGCGGATCGCCGTCGACGAACGCTCCAACTCGGTGTTGCTCACCGGGGACCCGGTCACCCGCCAACAGATCAAGAACGTGATAGCGCGCCTGGACCAGCCACTGGCCGGGGACGGCAATACGGCGGTGGTCTATGTCCAGTACGCCAATGCGGCGGACCTGAAACCGATTCTCGAGGGCATGAGTGGCAGCATCCAGAAGACGGAAAAAGACCAGCAGGCGGCGGATGTGGAAGTCAGTATTCAGGTCAACGAAGCGCTGAATTCGCTGGTACTGACCGCGCCGCCGTCATTGCTGGAAACCATGAAAGGGGTCATCGCCAAGCTGGATGTGCGTCGGGCACAGGTGCTGATAGAGGCGCTGATCGTGGAAGTGACGGCGGACAACGGCAGCGACCTGGGCATCAAGTGGATCGCCGGGGCGGGCGACGATGTGGTGGCGGGGTTCAATAACGACGCGGCACCAACTCCTATCGTCGATGATGAGGGTAACCAGATATCCGATATCAATCCGCTGTCATTAAACCCGCTAAATTTGATCGGCAGGGGCCTGAACCTGGGTTATCTCAGCGGCACCGATCTGCGTGCGGTTGTGAATGCGGTGGCGACCCAGAGCAACGCCAATATCCTGTCGACGCCCACCATTATCGCGCTGGACAACGAAGAGGCCAGCATACTGGTGGGCCAGAATGTGCCCTTTGTCACTGGCGAGCAGCTCTTGTCCGGCAGCAACAATGACCCCTTCACACAGATACAGCGGGAGGATATAGGTACCGAACTGAACGTTACCCCACGGGTGAACAACAATAACTCGGTAACCCTGGATATCGAGCAGAAGGTGGAAAATGTGGTTCCCGCCGCGGAGGATGCCACCGGTGCTTCCGACATCGTCACCAGCAAACGGGAGATCAGCACGCGGGTGCTGATCGACGACGGCGCTATTCTGGTGCTCGGTGGCCTGATTGAGGACAATGTGACCGAAACATCGTCCAAGGTGCCATTGCTGGGCGATATTCCCGGTATCGGCCGACTGTTTCGCTCCAGCAGGAAAAGAGTGCGCAAAACCAATCTGATGGTATTCCTGCGCCCGCGCATTTTGAGTGACCAGGTGGCGGGCTACGAGGAAACCCGCAAGCGCTATCTCGACCTGCAGCGGAAGCAGATAGAAATGCGCGGGGAAACCAGCCTGCTTTGGGACTGGCACCGGGGCGAGGTTCTGCCGGATCTGCTGCCGCCTTCCGGCACTTACGACGAGTCCGGCTCCTCAGACGCGCCAGTCCAGGTACTCGAGGTAGAAAAATGATCAGCGGCGAGGTGTCTGCGACACCAAAACGCCTGCCCTATGCGTTTGCCAAGCGCCACAAGGTGCTGCTGGTGGAGCGCGAGGGGCGTCCCTGGTGCCAGTATGTGGCGCCGATCAACGCCGGTGTGCTGGCGGAGCTGCAGCGGCTGAGCGGCCTGGAAGTGGATATCGAGCCTGTCGACGAGGGCGACTTCAACATGGCGCTGCAGCGCCAGTACGAGAATCGCGAGGGGGGCAACCTTTCCGACGTCGAGGGACTGGGTGAAGAGCTGGATCTTGCGGCGGTGGTGGATTCGCTGCCGGAAACCGAGGATTTGCTCGAACAGGAAGACGATGCACCCATCGTCAGGCTCATCAATGCCATCTTTGCCGAATCCCTCAAACAGGGTGCCTCGGATATCCATATCGAGACGTTTGAAAAGCGCCTGGTTGTGCGCTTTCGCGTCGATGGGGTATTGCGCGAGGTACTCGAGCCGCGCCGTGCACTGGCGCCGCTGCTGGTGTCCCGCATCAAGGTCATGGCCAAACTGGATATCGCCGAGAAGCGCATTCCCCAGGACGGACGTATTTCACTGCTGATGGCGGGCCGGGAAGTGGACGTGCGCGTATCCACCATGCCCTCCAGTGCCGGCGAGCGGGTGGTGATGCGCCTGCTGGACAAGCAGGCGGGCAAAATGGATCTGCGTCAACTGGGTATGTCCGAGAGCGATCTCGGCGCTATGACCGAACTGCTGGCGCGGCCCCACGGCATATTGCTGGTCACAGGCCCCACAGGTTCCGGTAAAACCACCACGCTCTACGCGGGCCTGGGCAGTATCAACAGCCGCGAGAAGAATATTCTCACGGTGGAGGACCCGGTAGAATACAACCTCGAAGGCGTTGGCCAGACCCAGGTCAACACCAAAGCTGACATGACATTTGCCCGCGGCCTGCGGGCGATCCTGCGCCAGGACCCGGACGTGGTAATGGTGGGTGAGATCCGCGACCTGGAGACCATGCAGATCGCCATTCAGGCCAGTCTGACCGGCCATCTGGTGCTCTCCACTCTGCACACCAACACAGCGCTGGGGGCCGTAACCCGCCTGGTGGATATGGGGATCGAGCCCTTTTTACTGTCCTCGAGCCTGATCGGCGTTTTGGCCCAGCGATTGGTGCGGGTGCTGTGTCCCGAGTGCAGGGCGCCGCACCCTGCAGACGCCAGTGAATGTGAATTGCTGGGCAGGGGGGCGGCTGAGAAAACCATCATTTACCGGCCGGTGGGTTGTGAGTCCTGTAGCCAAAGCGGTTACGTCGGGCGGGTGGGTATCTATGAGCTGGTGCCAGTCAACGAAACCATGCGTCAACTGATCCACGACCGCGCCTCTGAAAGCGCCCTGGTCGGCGAAGCGCGCAAAGTCGCACCCAGTATCCGTGAAGATGGTATCGCCAAAATTCTGGCCGGAGTCACTTCGCTGGAGGAAGTCGTGCGCGTGACACAGGAGTCCTGACGTGGCGGCGTTCCAATACGCGGCGCTGACCGCTTCCGGGCGCAAAAACCGCGGCACTCTGGAGGCGGACAGCGCCCGGGCCGCGCGACAGCAGCTGCGTGCCAAGGGCATGGTACCACTGGAGGTGGCCCCGGCCACGGAATCGTCCGCAGCCGGCAACGCCAGCTTTCTGTCCGGCAGCCCCGGCCTCAGTGTCAAACATCTGGCGCTGCTGACGCGCCAGATCGCCACTCTGCTCCGGGCCGGTATTCCCCTGGAGGAGGCGCTGGGGGCCATTGCCAGCCAGACGCGAAATCAAAAGATTCGCCGCATTGTGCTCGCCGTGCGCGGCAAGGTGCTCGAAGGGCACAGCTTCGCCCAGGCGCTGGGCAACTTTCCCCGCGCCTTTCCCAATCTGTATCGGGCCACAGTGGAGGCCGGGGAGCACTCCGGGCACCTGGATGCCGTTTTGGAGCGCCTGGGAGATTACACGGAAAACCAGCAGAAGTTTCGCCAGAAGGTCCAATTGGCCTTGATTTACCCCATGATGCTGGTACTGGTCTGCGTACTGGTGGTGACGGGTCTGATGGTGTATGTGGTGCCCGATGTGATAGAGGTGTTTACTGGCAGTGGACAGCTGTTGCCGCTACCCACCCAGATACTGGTCGCCATCAGCGATTTTATCGCCGCCTGGGGCTGGCTGGTGCCGCCGGTGCTGCTTGCTCTGATCGTCGTCGCCATTGTTATGATGAAACGCCCCGGAGTGCGCTACCGGGTGCATCACCGCCTGCTGGAATTGCCGCTTGTGGGTTGGTTGGTGCGCAGCGGCCAGAGTGCCCGCTATGTGGGAACCCTGGCCATTCTGACTGGAAGCAGTGTGCCACTGGTACAGGCGATGGGTATCGCGGGTGGGGTGATGTCCAACGACTTTCTCAAGGAGCGGTTGCAGGCAGCGCAAAAGTCAGTGCGTGAGGGTGGAAGCCTGCGCCGGGCTTTGGAGGATGTTGGGTATATTCCACCGATGATGATCTACATGATTGCCAGCGGGGAGTCCTCGGGTAGTTTGGACGCGATGCTGGGCCGGGCGGCGGAGTCCCAGGAGCAGGATTTGCAGGGGGCAGTAACGGCGTTCGTCAGTCTGTTCGAGCCGGTCATGCTGCTGCTGATGGCGGCGATAGTGTTGTTTATCGTGATGGCAATAATGATGCCCATCATGAGTATGAATCAGATGGTGGTGTAATTCAGCTGCCGGCTGAGTGGAACCACCGGGATAGAACCAAGGTGGAGACAGGTAAAGGTGATTGCAATGAAAAGCATGCGTGGAAATGGGGGCTTTACGCTGATCGAGATCATGGTGGTGATCGTGATACTCGGCGTACTGGGGGCTCTGGTGGTGCCGAATATCCTGGGCCGCACCGGAGAGGCGCGGATGAAGGCGGCGGTAACGGATCTCCGCGCCCTGGAAACCGCACTGGATATGTACCGCATGGACAACTTTGTGTTCCCCAGTACGGACCAGGGTCTGCAGGCGCTGGTGAACAAGCCGAGCGGCTTTCCAGAGCCAAAAAACTGGTCGCAGCCCTACCTGAAGCGCGAGGCCAAGGACCCCTGGGGCAATGAATACCAGTACATCAGCCCGGGCAGTAATGGCCCCTACGATCTGTTCAGTCTGGGTGCCGACGGCAAGCCCGGTGGTGAGGGGGAGGCGGCGGATATTTTCGCGTCTGAACCCTAGTCTGCAAACAGTCGATTCACATGTTTGTGCGGCCCGGTCGCAGCGCCGGCTTTACCCTGATTGAATTGCTGGTGGTGATTGTGATTATCGCCACCCTGGCCGGTATGGCCGTGCTCTCCCTGGGGGGCTCCGATGTCCGGGCCTGGAAAGGTGAAACACAGCGCCTCGCCGGAGTTTTGCAATTGGTGGTGGACCGGGCTGTGATCGACAATTCTCACTATGGGGTGGTGTTCAATAGCGACGGCTATTCGGTGGTTCGCTACGACCCCACCAGCCTGGAGTGGCAGTCCCCCGAAGCCGATGCTGAGACCGTCAGCACCATGGCGCAGCGGTTTGCCGTCCACCAGCTGCCGGGAAACATGCGGGTGAAGGTATTGCAGCAGGCGGAACTGCCCTCGGCGGCAAGCGATGAGGACACTGAGGATCCGGTGCCGCAGTTTATCGCTCTGGCCAGCGGCGAAGTCCTGCCGGCCGAACTCGCCGTTGTGCTGCTGGAGGACCGGGAAGTGTCCCGCGCCGCCAGTATCTCCTATTCGAGCCTCTACGGGCTGCAGCTTCAGTGGCAGACCGATGACTATTGAGGTCCGGAGCCGGGAGATGGGTTTTACCCTGGTGGAGGTTCTGGTGGCCCTGGTGATCTTCGGTGTTATCGCCGCCAGCCTGCTAAAAACCATGCAGGACAGCGTGCAGGCTCAGGCCGCCATGGAACAGCGGCTGGCGGCCAACCTGGCGGCACAGCAGGTGCTGGCGCAGATTCGCCTGCAGAGTCCCTGGCCACCCCTGGGGGAGCAGACAGAGCGGGTCCCCGCCGGGGCCCGCGAGTGGGAGGTGACGGCCAGGGTCGAGGCCACCAGTGAAGAAAAAATGCGCCACATCATTATCCAGGTGGCCGAGCCGGAAGCGGACAATCCCAGCTATACCCTGGACGCATGGGTGGCCGAGTGAAGCGGCAGCCAGTATTCAGTCCCGTAATGGGGCAGGTGCCGCCCCGGCGCGGAAGTCCGGCGCCCGGCTTCACCCTGATCGAGATTCTGGTGGTGCTGGTTCTGGTGTCGATTATCAGTGTGGGCGCCTTCACGCTGCTGGATACCTTCAACCACACGGACCAGGTCTTGCAATACCGGGCCGAGGAGATGCGTCGCTTTTCCATGGCCATGTACCGCATCGATGACGATCTGCGCCAGGTTACACCGAGGCCGGTTAAAAATGCCTACAGTGGCTACGAGCCGGCGCTGAGGGGGGATTCCGACGAGCTGGAGTTCACCCGCCTGGGCGCGTCCAACTTTACCGGGGAACCCCGGGGTGAGCTGCAGCGTGTCAGTTACCGCGTGGGCTTTGCCGAAGATCCGGACGCGGATTCCGGGGATCAAGAGTCACTGCTGTTGAGGGGGCGCTGGCGAATCCTGGACCGCGCACCGGACAGCGAGCCTGTCTCGGAACCCCTGCTGGCCGGTGTCGACAGCCTGAGCCTGCGCTATTTCGATGGGGAGACGGAAGCCTGGCTGTCCCAGTGGCCGCCGGCATCCTCCACCACTGATGCGGGAGCTGTCGACCTGCGGTTGCCCCGGGCCGTTGAGTTTGTCCTGCTCACCCAGGCGAGCGGTGAACTGCGGCGGGTCTTCGTTCTACCCAGTGGCGCGGTAAGTCTTAGCTCCAATCGGGGAGGAGGCGGTGGCGGTGGCGGTGGCGGTGATGGGGGTGGCTCCGACAATAATGACGGCTCCCAGCCCAAACCGGGGGACGGCGAAGGCGATAACGGTGGGAAGCGCGATGGGTAGTGTTGGCCTAGCGCGCCAGAGGGGTGTGGCGCTGATTACCGTACTGCTGGTGTTGGTGATCGCCGTTGCCGCGGTCAGCCAGGCCATTGTGCGCAACCGCATAGCCGTTTCCCGCACCGCGGCCCTGTTGGCCAATACCCAGCTTGCGGAATTTGTCGGTGGCGCCGAAGCCTGGGCCAGGGTGGCACTGGAGCGGGATTACGAGGAGGATCGGGAACAGTCACCGTCGTCGGATTCGATGCAGGAAGGCTGGGCCGGGCCGGCGCTGTCTTTCAACCCGGAAAATGGCAGGATCAGAATCAACATCCAGGATTTGCATTCCTGTTTTAATGTAAACAATCTCGCCGGCCCGGGCGCCGGACAGGCGGATCAGGTGCAGATTTTTCAGCGCCTGGTGGGCAATGTAACCGGCAAGCCGGAGCTGGCCAAAGCCATACTGGACTGGCTCGATCCCGGCGATACGCCGCTGGCGCCGGGGACTGAGGACGACGGTTATCTGGGCCTGGAAATGGCGCACCGCACTCCGGACACACTGATCAGCGATGTTTCCGAACTGGCTGCGGTACAGGGGATGGAGGGCGAAGACTGGCAGGCCTTGAGGCCCTACCTTTGCGCACTGCCGGCGGAGGGTACGGCGATCAATGTAAATTTTGCCTCCGAGGCCCTGCTGGAAGCGGTTGATCCCCAGGCGCGGGTGGAGGATGTATTGAGCTTTCGCGATTCTGAGGGCGTATTCAATGAACAGGCCCAGTTGCAGGATTTTGGTTTTCAGCAGACCCAGGCGCTGGTGTTTGACAGCCAGTATTTCCTCGCCAGAATCGCGGTGCAGCTGGGTGATGGGGAGGAATACCGGCAATATTGGGAGTCCATGATTTATCTGGACGAGACCAAGGGCGAAGCCAAGGTGATGCAGCGCCACAGGCGGAATTTCGACATTGCCTATATGCGTGAGCTGCTGAGCTTCGAGGCTGAAGGCCCGGACAATTCGGACAATAATGCTAATTAAATTTAAATGGTTATGATTAAAAAGGTAACTGGCGGCGAAACCGCTTCGGGATCCGAGAAGCGATTGTTGTTACTGCGGCTGGTGGAGGATAGCAGTAACCAGATTCCCCGGGTGGAATGCTGGAGTGATTGCGGCTGGCGCACCGTCGCTATGGACGATGATTTTGCGCGCGCGTTTGGTGTGGACGATCCCGTTACTACCGAGGAGGAGCCCGCGGACGCGTTGGAATTGCAGTTTGGTGAACAGACGCGGGCGCTGCTGCTGTTGCCCGGACACTGGGTGTGGAGTGGGGTGGACAGCATTCCCAAAGCCGCCCGTCGCCAGAGTCAGGCCATTGGCTATATGGTCGAAGAGCAGCTGGCCGAGGACGTTGAGGATCTGCACTTTGTATGTCAGCCCCGCGCGGGAGAAGCGTGCAGTGTTTACGCTATCGCCCGCCAGAAGATGGAAGTGCTGCGGGATCAGCTGCAGCGGCTGGAGTGGCCGCTGATTGCCGCTGTTCCCGAATACCAGCTACTGGATCTGCTGGATACCGATACCGCCCTGTGGCTGGATGGGAACCGTGCCCACCTCTGGTACGGCAGCGGTCACGGCCTCTCGGTACAGCGCCGCTACCTGCAGCAGCTTCTGGCACCCCTGGTGGAAAATCACAGCGAAGATAGCCAGGAGGGTGATGCAACCCCGCAGCTGGAACTGATCGGCGAAGACCCCGACGATCAGTTGACCCGGGCGAATCTGGAATCACTGTTCGGCGACGGTCTGCACTCTTCCGCCGGCGCGGCGGAGGAGCAACTGTTGGAGCGCTTTCGCCCTTCGCGCATGGCCAATCTTCTCACTGGAGATTTTGCGCTGGCGACTGACAGGGAAGAGCCCAACTGGTGGATAAGGCCGGCACAGGTGGCCGCCATTTGTTTTGCGGTGCAACTGCTGCTGTTTGTAGTGGCGGGTTCCTATTACAACTGGCGTGCCTCCGGTTCTGAAGAGCAGGCGCGAGCACTGTTTACGGAATTGTTTCCCGAAACCCGGCCCGGCCGGGATCTGCGGCGCCAGATTGAGGGGTATCTGAAGCAGGCCGCCGGCGGCGGCGATGGTTTCAGTGGCCAGATGCAGCTGTTGAGCGAGGTATGGAACCAACAGGGCAGCGGCCAGTTGAAGCTGCAGTCCCTGCGTTTTGACGGCCAGCGTGGCGAATTGGTGTTACAGGTGAAAGCCGCCGATCTTGCTGAGCTGGATCGATTTGTCGGCAGCCTCAGCAACGGCCAGTACCGGGCCGAACTGCTGGCTGCCAGTGAATTGGAAAAGGGCGCATCAGGTCGTGTCAAGCTGCAGTGATCGCATTGATTCACCCGCCCGCCAGTCGGCGCTGGGGTGAATCCTGCCCGTGGACCTGCCGTCGGCAAAGGCCGGCGCTTCCGGGTACTCGAACAGGATTTTAAGGGCGGCAATTCATTCGAACAGGCTTCGATTGGTTTGCCGGATTAACAGATATTTGCACCTGCCAAGAAAACCGAGTGATGAAACAAGCAATTGTCGAGGAACTGCAGCAGAAATGGCGTTCCCTGCCGCCCAATGACCAGCGTGCGCTGGGAGTACTGATCCTGGTGCTGGGGGGACTTTTTATCGTTTACGGTCTGTTTACGCCCGCCAAGCACTTTTTTGACGACGCCTACAGCCGCGCCGACGCATCGCAGGAGCTGGTGCAGTGGATAGAATCCCAGCGCAATGTGCTGGAGCGCCTCAAGCCCCCCTCATCCAGCGGTCAGGCCTCCGGGACCCTGTTGCAAAGGGTGACGGCGGCGGCCCGGCAACACGGCATTTCTATCAAGCGCTTCGAGCCCGAGGACCAGGGGCGCATTCGTCTGTGGATCGACGAGGCGCGCTATCAGGACCTTCAACCCTGGCTAAATACCCTGGTCCAGCAGGGGTTTGTGCTCCGCACGGTAAACTTGGATGCCCTGGCGGAAGAGGGAATGATTTCCGCCCGACTGACCCTGGAGGGCTGAGGGTATCCCGGAGTTAGGGTGTTGTCGTCTGCAGTCTTGATGCGCCCGCCGGCTATGGGAAGTGCCGCAGGTATTTGCTGCTCGGAGCCGATGTGACCGAAGAGTTTATTTGCTCCAAGTCCATAGATTGAATATCTATTGCTACGGTGACCGATATTACCGTCCGGCATACTGTCGAGGCAGTCCCCAATCACTCCTAGGCCTGTTGACACTAAGTGAGCGAGCCCTATTTACGGCCCGAACATACCTGCTCGGGACAGCAGGTTGCTGGCAAAGTCTTTTTCAGCAGCCTCAAAACCCGCAGGGCGCCATGAATGGCCATCGTCGATCGGGTCCATACGGAGCCGCCGGAATTGCCGTAAAGGTGCCGGGCAGGCCGCATTGGGTGCGGTTCCTGGAGCTGGCTTGTGCCCCTGAAACACTATTTTTATCCCCCGGAACGCCCCAATATATCCGCGAACCCTATACTGAGGGAAGTAGGATGAAATTGGTGCCAATATGCTGTTCAAAGAGTTGTCTTCCAGTCACTTGGTTGAGGTAGCGGATATCGTTACCTTATCCAACCCCTACGAACTCACCGTCGTCGGCCGCTACCTCTGGGGTGAAGAGGTCCAGGATCCCGAGGTCTTTGACAAGACCCAGTTGTGTTTCCTGTCTGGTGAGGCACTGCCTCGCTGCTGGCACGACAGCCGCTACCGGGACAGGGAGGTCAGCCGTATGCGCTGCGGCACCAGGGCGGAGGATGAGGACTATTATCAGGGCGCCTGAATCCGCTGCAGAGGTTCCCTGGCTCCGGTCCACTGGAGGAGCCTGTAGCCGTGGTTATAAGCCCAAGTGTCCATTACAATACGCGCCAAATTTTTTACCTGCCCGGCGTGCCGGGCGGAAGTCGGCCATCAGGGCTATTGCCCCTTAGCCGGCCGCCAGTGGTAGTGAATCATTCAGGACATGAAGTTGTATGTCTTTTGAGCAATTCGAGCAGTATTCACTCTGGCTGGGGGTCGGTGGGCTGATTCTGTTTATGGTGTTTATCGTCTGGAGCCTGGCCAGGGAATCCAAGGCGGGGCGATTCGGTACCTTTGTTTTGTTTCTGGCCCTGGGCCTCGGCCTGCTGGGCTTTGTGATCAAAACAGTGCTCGTTGAAGTGTTGGGGATCGGCTAGAAGCTGGCCGCGCCCGGCCCGCCTTAACCTCGGTGTCCGGCTGAACTGATACGCGGGTTCGATATTCGTGCAGATGGAATACACCAGCGCCAGGGCAGTGGTGAAAGGGCTAAATGCCAATGTTTGATCGACCGGAACTCAAAGTACAAAAAGACCGTCGCGTCTGTCGACTCACAGACGCGCGTATGGCCAAGTACAGCCGTCGCGTGATGCTTTTTACCATTATGGTGTTTTTCATCGCAGTGACAGTGGGTGAGTTGCCCCTGGTTGCACCGCAATTGACCCTGGTGCTTGCTATAGGGTTGATCCTGCTGAGTCTGTTGCACGGCTATCACCTTTTTCGCTTTGGCAGCCTCTATGCCGCCGGTCCGCATCGCTGGCGCCGCCGCTATTTTTTCACCGCAATTCTGTTCGCTGGCTGGTGGGGTCTGATACTGGTGTGCCACGAGTGGCTGCTGGGATTTGCGCCGGAGACCCACTTTTTGTGGCTCTATACCGTGATGTACAGTGCCATTGTGGTGACCGTATTCGCGCCCTACTACCGGTTTCTCACCTGGTGCCTGGTGGTATCCCTGGTGCCGGCTTCCGCTACATCGTTTCTATCGGGAGATATCCTCGGCACTGTCTACGGTGTGCTTTCGCTGGCGTTTGTCTGGCTCATCTCCCGCCAGGCACGACTTGAGTCCGAGAATTACTGGGGTCGTATGGGCGCGATGCAGGAGTTGCAGCAACGCGCCAGCCAGCTCGCCGTGGCCAGTAAAAGATCCGATGCGGCCATCGAGTTAACCAATGAATTTGTCGCAAACATCGGCCAGGAGTTTCGCAGCCAACTCACCGACTCCCTGGGAGCGCTGGCGCTGCTGGAGGCGGAGCAATTGCCGGAGCGGCAGCGGGAGTGGGTGCGGCTGGCAAAAAACGCCAGTCGCCAGCAACTGAAACTGGTGGATAATGTCGGTCTTTTTACCCGTGTGGCAAGGAAGAGTATCCGGCTGCGACAGGGGCCCTTCAATCTGGTAAAAACCGTCGAGAAGTCGTTTAAGTTTGCCGCAAAGGCCTCCCATCGCCAGCGCCTTGAATTCAATTTCGAAATAGACGACAAGCTGCCGGTCATGGTGATCGGGGACAATCGCAAGACCTCCCAGCTGATACGCAACCTGGTGGAGGCGGCTACGGCAATAGCCCAGCAGGGCGAGATCTGGGGACAGGTGGACTTTTCCCCTATCAGCACCGCGGAGGGACAGATGACGATCGCCCTCATGGACGATGGTCAGGGTGAGATACTGCCGGACGAAAGTGAACTGTTCGGCGCCTTCTCGCGGGTAGACAGCGCCCAGGTAGCTACGGGGCTGGGCCTGTCCATTGCCAAGGGGCTGGCGGAAGCCATGGGTGGCTATCTGCAGCTGCATTCCAGCCGCGACGGCAACCGCTATCAGGTGGCGATGAGATTCGCCACCGAACCGAACCAGCGCTTCTATCTGGTGCCGGATCGCCGCTTGCAGGATTTGGACATACTGCTGTTGCACCAGAAGGGCCTGTTTGTCAGCGGCCTGGAAAAGGCTCTGAGTTCCTTCGGAATGGAGGTGCAGGGTTTGAAATACACCTCATCGGCGCACCGGCCGGCACTGGAGGAGGCTGTGCAGCAGGCACTGGTGCGCAGTCAGCTGGTGTTGCTGGTTCCGGCCATGGGCGATTCGAGCCTGCTGACGGCAGTCCAGGAGATTATCGACCACAGCGATGTAGAGCCCAAAAACTGCCCACTGATGTGTCTGGGCGCCTATGGCCATAAGCAGGCATTTACCCCCTTTATCAAAAGCCTGCCCTGCACACAGTATCTGAGCCGCCCGGCGACCCGGAAGGAACTGCACGATGCATTGATCGGTTTGTTGTTCTGTGGTGGTAAAAAGACCAGCCGTCGCATTGTCACCAGCAGTGGTGCCCACCCGCGCCAGTACGCCTTGCTGTTGATCGAGGAGTCGCGCCAACACCAGCGGGTGACCGAAGAAATGCTGCACACGTTGGGATACCGGGTGGAAGTGGCCCGGTCGGTGGTGGACGCGCTGGAGCTGCTGTCGGAGGGGCACTACGATATGCTGCTGGTGGACTGCCAGCAGAATACCGAACACAGTGCACAAATTATCGAAACCCTGCGCCATTGGGAATCAGAGCATGCAGTGGAGAATCGACTGCCGATCATCGCTCTGACCAGCACCACGGAAGAGCAGTTCGAAGGCCGTTGCCTGGCGGCGGGTATGGATGATTTTCTCACCAAGCCCCTGGGTAAGGACCAGCTGCGGGAAACCATCGAGTGCTGGCTCGGCAGCGCCCGGGACTGATCCGAGCACCTGCTGCATGGGGCTGCCCGCCCGTCGGTCCGCTCAGCCGCCGGCGAGCTTTACCCTAAAGTCGCGGTCTTCCAGCAGGGCCTTGATCTCGCTGCGCTTGTCACCCTGAATTTCAATCACCCCGTCTTTTACAGTGCCGCCACAGCCGCAGCGTTTTTTCATGTCCGCCAGCAATAGCTTCAAATCGGCGTCGCTGCCCGGGAGGCCCCGCACGCAGGTGACGCCCTTGCCCTTGCGGCCTTTGCTTTCCCTTTGAATACGAACAATCCCGTCGCCGCTGCGGCGGGACTCCTTGCTCGGTTCCTCTTTGACCCGGCCGCGATCGGTCGAGTAAACCAGACGGTTTTCCCTGCTCATGATTTCCCCCAGCTGTCCAGCCAACCCGGCTGGCGGGATCGGCCCTGCAATGCGACGCAACCCCGCGCGAAAAGTTCTGCCGCTGGCTCGCCGGTAAATCCGGCCTCTTAGCCGCCGGCAGCGACCCCCGAGACCTCTCTGGTGTTATATGTTAGCGAAAAAGTGCGCTGTTGTAGCGCAGTGCTCTAACAAGAGTCAGGCTTTGCCGACCGGAATTGCGGTGCGCCTGTGGCGGGCGGGACCTTCCGGCGCTATAGTCTGTGCCGGCAGGAGGATATATGGCACTAACCGGCAGGCGCAAATGGCTTAATGAGGTAATTTTCGGCACTGACACGCCGGCGGGAAAAGGCTTTGATGTATTTTTGATCTGGGCCATTCTCCTCAGTGTGGGTCTGGTACTTCTGGTCTCCGTCGAGGGTATCGCCGGGCGGTACGGGCGGCTGTTCTTTTGGCTGGAGTGGTTTTTTACCGGGCTGTTTACGGTCGAGTATATTCTGCGTATCTACTGTGCGGTGGACCGCCGCAGGTATATTTTCAGCTTTTACGGCGTGGTGGACTTTCTGGCGATATTGCCCAGCTATGTGGCGCTGGCCTTTACCGGGGCCAGTTATCTGCTGGTGGTGCGCCTGCTGCGGGTGCTGCGCATTTTTCGCGTGCTCAAGCTGGTGCGCTATCTGCGTGATGCAAACCTGCTCATGCGGTCCCTGTGGCAGGCGCGCAGAAAAATTATGGTGTTTTACGCCAGCGTACTGGTGATGTGCATCATTTTCGGTGCGCTGATGTTTATGGTGGAGGGGCCCCATAGCGGCTTCACCAGTATTCCCAAGAGTGTCTACTGGGCGATTGTCACCCTGACAACGGTGGGGTACGGCGATATCACCCCGCACACGCCCCTGGGGCAGGCGATTGCCTCCCTGACTATGTTGGTGGGCTATTCCATTATCGCTGTGCCAACCGGGATAGTAACTGCCGAGCTGGCCAGTGAGATCGGCAGAGAGCGCAGCGTGCAACGCTGTGACAATTGCAGCCGCGCCGGCCACGACCGGGATGCCGACTACTGTCGCCACTGCGGCTACAGGCTGGAAGAACTGGACACAGCGGGCCGGGATCTGGGCTGAGTCGCCAGCCGGTAGCCGCTACCAGTTGTCCGGCACGCGCACCGCCACCACCTCCGCCGAGGCGCAGATGCGGTCTCCACTGGTGAGGGTGCAGTGCAGGGTGGTTTTCCTGCCGCTGCGACCGGTGATTTTGGCCCGCAGCGTTACCGGGGCATCCATCGCCGCCGGCGCTTTATAGTGGACATCCAGCCTGCCGGTGGCGTACCAGATTTTGTCCCCGGTGCCGGGTTGGCGCCCGGCCTGCCGGTAGCCGTCGGCGATCGCCGTACAGATGGTGTGACAGTCGATGATGGTGGCGATGATGCCGCCATTGAGGTAGTGGGTGGGCCCGGCGCAGTGCTCCGGGGCGGGGGTGAACTGGCAGTGGGTTTCGTCGTCGCCGACCCAAAAGCTTTTGATTTGCAGGCCCCGGTCATTTTCCGGGCCGCAACCGAAGCAGTGGTTCGCGGGAATTTGATCCTGAATTGCCACCGGCTCAGTCATGGTTGTCCCTCTGTGAAAAATTTTGCGGCCATGCTAACGATTTGCGCAGGACAGGGGAAGAAATTAATCTTGCGCCTCCTTTTCCCACTGCTGGACACTTGCGATGGAGATATACGGCCACTGTGCCCCCGGTTTCGAGCCGCTCTTGGATACCTTTGCCGCCAATTTTCGCCAGAGCGGTGAAACCGGTGCGGCTTTTGCCGTCCGCCGGTCCAATGAGCTGATAGTGTCGCTGTGGGCGGGGCGCTGCGACCGGGAGGGACAGGTTCCCTATACGGAGGACACCATCGCCAATGTATTTTCCTGCTCCAAGGGGGTACTCGCGGTGTTGGCGATGCAGCAAGTGGCTGCCGGTCGGCTGGACCTGGACCGGCCGGTGGCGGACTACTGGCCGGAATTTGCCGCGGCGGGCAAGGCCGCCATTACGCCCCGTCAGTTGCTGTGCCATCGCTCCGGCCTGGTGGCCTTCCGCGAGCGGGTGGCGGACGACTTGATTTACGACTGGGATGGAAGCTGCGCGCGGGTGGCGGCCGAGGAACCCTGGTGGCCGCCGGGATCGCGGCAGGGCTATGCGGCTTTTCTCTATGGCTGGAGCCTGGGCGGATTGCTGGAGAGAGTCTCGTCGCGCACACTGCCCGAACTCTATCGCGAGGTGCTGGCAGACTCGCTGCAGCTGGATGGCGGCTTTGGTGCCCTGGGCCACAGGTCCACCCGCATCGCGGACGTGGGTCCGCTCAAAAAGCCCCTGCCGGAGCTGCGGGAAAATGCCGTGGCACACGCCATGAAAGAGGATCGCCAGGGGCCGGTTGCGAAGGCCTTCTCCAATCCTGTCAGTCTGCTGACCGGCAGTAACGGCTCCGCCTGGCGGGGGGCGCTGATACCGGCGGCAAACGGGCACTTCAGTGCCCGGGATCTGGCGGGCATCTACGGTGACCTCGCACTGGCCAAAGGGGCAATTCTGGATCCGCACACGGTGGCGGAGGCCCGCAGGGAGCAGAGCCGGGAGCGCGATGCCGTATTGCAGGCCGACGTTGCCTTTGGCTGTGGCTTTGTTCTCAGCGGCCGCGGGGCGGACCTGCGTTTTGGCGGGGACTGGGGCTTTGGGCATCCGGGTGCAGGGGGCAGTGTCGGTTTTGCCGATCCGGAGCGGGAGATCGGCTGCGGCTATGTGACCGCGCGCCTGGGGCAGAGCCTTTTTATGGACAGGCGCTCGGTGCACCTGGTGGAACACTTATACCGGTTGTTGTAATGGAACAGAATATCGAATTGATCCGTCGGGTGGACGAGCTGGAGACCCGGCTCGCTTTTCACGAGGACACAATGGCACAGCTGAATGATGTGATTGCACAGCAGGATGCCGAGATTCGTGCCCTGAAAGCGCAGTTTGAGGAAGTCCTGGCCAGATACCAGGATATTGCACTGCAGGTGTTTGGTGACGGTGACGCGGCGGATGATAAGCCGCCGCACTATTAGCAGAGAAGGGCATTCTCAGCGACCTGCTATTTTCAAGTGAACAGCAAGTGATTCAGCGTAATTGCGCAGGTCTTCAAGGGCGACAAATCAATACCCGCTGTCCGCCTCTGTTCTGATTAACTGCCTCTGGCGGTTAAACCACCTATGCCTGCTGCAATTTCTCACCGTCGCTTCACGGTTATGGGCCCGTTCCAATGACCGGTAAATCCTATCCCTTTTATGTCCCTGATTGCTCTGTTCACCTGCATTCACAGGCCGGTCAACAGAGTTTAATTTATCCGTAAAAAATATTTCACCTTCACCCCTCAATGTACGCGGGCAACTGGGCTGGAGCATGGCTGCTCCGGTCCGCGTCTGCTCAATCACTACAACAAGGGGTGCCCCGATGAACATCAGAAAAAAACCGCTGGCTGCAGCCGTCTCACTCGCCACTTTGGTGGCTGCCAACCCGTTGCACGCCGAACAGGCGGGCGGTGAACAGCTGGAAGAGGTAGTGGTGCTGGCCAAGGGCGTCACTTTTAACCGCAGCGAAGTGTCCGAGGCGATGCGCAGGCAGCAGTCCACCATTACCAGCGTGAACGCGCTGATTGACAACCTGCCCGGTGTTTCAGTCAACGAGGGGGATACTTACGGTTTTGACGACTGGTCCACCAACATCAGTGTACGCGGCTTCACCATCAGTCAGGATGAGCAGCAGATAGGCACCACTATTGACGGTATTCCCAACGGCGGCTCCAATTACGGTGGTGGCTCCAAAGCCAACCGTTTTGTGGATCCGGCCAATATCGGCTCTGTGGAGGTTTCCCAGGGCACTGCGGATATCGCTTCCCGCTCACATGAAGCCCTGGGCGGTACCATCGACTACCGCACGGACGACCCGGCGGATGCGCGGCGCAGCCGAATGGAAGTGTCCGCGGGGGAATTCGATGCCCGGCGATTCTACTATCGCTTCGACTCAGGTACATTCGCCGACAACAGCAAGGCGTGGATTTCCTATTCCAATCAAAAAGCTACCGACTGGATCAATGAGAGCGCGGAAAACGAGCGCGAGCAACTGGCGGCCAAACTGGTGACCACTTTGGAAGCCGGTACTATCAAAGCCTATGTGGCTTACGATGATGTCCACGAGGACAATTACCAGCGTATTTATTCCGCGGCCCAGTTCGAGGCTTCTCCCAAAGACGATTTTCTGCGGGATGAGTGGACCGGAATTCCGCACATCGACCAGCTGTATCGCCGCGGCTGGTCGACATTGCGCAAGAACCTGCTCAGCTATGCCCAGTTTGACTTTGATCTGACTGACAGCCTGAACCTGCAATCCGGTGTGTACTATCACCGCAATAAAGGGCGCGGCGACTGGGTGCCGCCCTATCTGGTGGATATCATTGATGACGGCAGTGCCGGGGAGTCCGAGTTCCTCGGTGCTCCTACCGTTTACGGGGGTGTCCAGCGAGGGCAGATTTTCTTTGTCGATGCGGATGGCAGCGCACTCAGCCCCAGGGACGGCTGTATCTCTTCGGTGGTTAATGTCTACGGTCAATCCGGTCCGGAATACGATCCCGCCTGTTATCCCGCAAATGCGCTGCCGGTCATGTCCTACCGCCACACCCACTATGGCAAGGAGCGCACCGGCGTGACCCTGGATTTTAGCTACAATGGCCTGGTCGCCGGCTACGACAACACGTTGCGCGGGGGTTTTTGGTATGAGGATGCCACCCGAGACGAACACCGTGACTGGCACAAAATCACCGATGCCTCCCAGGGTGCCGGTTTTGAAGCCAGTCCCTACTGGGTGCAATATGATCGCAGCTACCCCCAGGAAACCCGCAATTGGTATCTGCAGGACGCCCTCACCATCGATAGCGTCACGCTCACCCTGGGGGCCAAACAATTTCTGGTGGACGTGGAGCGGAAGGATCTGTTTGGGGCTTCGACCGATGCTAGGGTCAACTCCGATTCCGATATACTCATCTCCGCCGGGCTGCTGTGGGAAACTCCGCTGGAAAATACCGAACTATTTGCCGGCTATGCGGAGAATTTCAAGGCGATCGGTGACAGTGTTCTCGAACGCCCGGATTCCGACCTGGAGAATATCGAACCAGAGACGTCCGAGACCATCGAATTCGGACTGCGTTATGCCGGCGATAGTTTTACCACCACTGCCACCTATTTTGAGAACGAGTTTGAAAACCGCATTATTTTCCTGGACAACAATACCACGGCGGGCCCCGATTACCTGATCGGAACCAACGGCACCTACTTCAATGCCGGCGGTATCGAATCCAGTGGTGTGGAACTGCTGCTGGACTATGACCTCTCCGAATCCCTCAACCTTTACACCTCCTATACCCTGATTGACGCCACCTATATCGGTTCCGGCGATGCCGCCGTCGATGAGGCCCAGGGCATTACTCCCGGTAACCACGTTGTGGGTATCGCCGACCACCTGTTTGTGGTGGGACTGGATTGGGCTTCGGAACTGCTGTACGGCGGTATCTCGGCCAAGTTTACCGGGGACCGCTATGTGGATCCGGGCAACTCCTGGGTGGCCGCGTCCTATACGGTGGCGGATGCCTACCTGGGCCTGAACTTGGTGGATATTCATCCGGCGCTGGCCCGCACAAACCTGAATCTGGTGGTCAACAACCTGTTTGATGAGGACTACCTGGGCTCAGTGGTTTCCGGGGGCGCCTGGATAGGAGCGCCGCGCACGGTTTCCCTGTCCGCTGTTGTGGATTTCTAACGCCATCGGGTTAACGCGGCACAAGGATGTGCTGCCGCCGGGCGGAGTCCGGTGCAAACTCCTGAAAAGCTAACGATTCTGCGCAATTGCGCAGGTTTTCAAGGGGGGCAATCCAATGGTTAAGGGATTATCTATTGGACTGCTGGGTTAATAGCAAAGAAAATTACATGCGGAGTGAATTCCCGCGGAGGACTGTGCAATGAAAATATTACTTGCGGCACTGCTGGCTGCAGTGCTCGGCGTCAAGGCGCATGGGGCGGAAAATCTGGTGTTGGTAACCCTTGATGGCTTGCGCTGGCAGGAGGTTTTTTCCGGTTATGATCCGGAGCTGCTCAACCATGCAGATTATACCCGGAACAAAGAGCAGTTGGCGGAACAGTTTGGTGGAAAATCCACAGCGGAGAAGCGCCATAAACTTCTGCCATTTATGTGGGGCGAAATCGCGCAGGGCGGGGTGCTGGCCGGCAACCGCAACAGGGATTCCCGGGCCAATGTCACGAATCATTGGTGGTTTTCCTACCCCGGCTACAACGAGATTCTCACCGGCCGCGCAGACCCGGATATCGACTCCAATGATCCGGTTCCCAATGCCAATATCACTTTTTTGGAATGGCTGAATAAGCAGCCCGGATTCAAACACAAGGTGGCCGCTTTCGGCAGCTGGGGCGCCTTTCCCGCCATTGTCAACCGGGAGCGCAGTGGTGTTTTCGTCAACGCCGGCCTGGAGCCTGCGGACTGGCCCCGACTATCCCAGCGGGCTCAATTCCTCAATGATCTGCAGGGGCAACTGCCGGTTTTCTGGAAGGATGTAAGGCCCGATGCCTTTACCTACGGTCTGGCGAAGGAATATCTGCTGCAAGAAAAACCCAAGGTACTCTATATTGCCCTGGGGGAAACCGATGATTTTGCCCACGACAAGGAATATCACCAGTATTTGCTGTCTGCGCATCGCAGTGATGCATTCCTCGCCGACCTGTGGAACACGCTGCAGTCTATGGAAGCCTACCGGGGCAATACCAACCTGATTATCACCGTGGATCACGGCCGGGGAAATACCGCGGAGGCCTGGCCGCACCACGCCAGCGGGCCGGCGTTGGTGCAGTATTTTGGTAACAAGAACCAGCCCCACAAGGATGGTGTGGTGGGTTCGGACCAGATCTGGATAGCCGCCCTGGGCCCGGATATCGAGAGTCTTGGAGAAGTATCCGGCGGCGCGGACCTGTACCAGAACCAGGTGGCCGCTACGGCTCTGGCGCTACTGGGCTTTACCCCCGCTGATTTCGACCCGGAAGCCGGCCCGGCAATGAAACCGCTGATGAAGAAATAGCAGCCCCGTTTTTGCAGGCTGCTAGGGCCAACTCAGTTAGTGTGAACAGGCCGCAAATCAAGCATGTAACTGCTTGATTTGTGATGGATGGTTTGCGGACATGCACCGCAAACCCGGGTTGAGGAAAGCCAGGGAGGGCTTTTTCAACAACCTGCTAGGGTAGGGGGTTGAGTTGGGGGTTAGAGATGCAGGTTCAGGCCGATATAGGCGCCGCTGATGTCCAGGTCGGTCCCCAACTCGTCGATCCGCTTGAGGTTCATATTCATGGTACGGTAGCCCGCCTCCAGGCCCAGATCCAGAACCGGGGCGAAGTCCCAGCGCACCTTGGCGGTCAAATCGGTAACGGAGCCGCCCTTGTAGCCGGTGCCGTTGCCCTGGGCGATAGTCGACCAGCCGGTGAAAGGCAGGTCGAAGCGGGCCATACCGTAGAGCATAGGCAGGTAGCCGGCCAGTTCGACAGTTTCCGTCTGCAGATCGCTGGCCACGTCCAGTTGCCCGTCGTAACGCCGCGCGGTCAGGCCGAGATCGAGATTGACCCAGTTGTCCAGTAGTTCGTAGTAGAAGGTGGCATCGGTATAGCTTAAGTCCAGGTTCATGCCCACTGTGCTGTCCGCGGGGAAATAGAGATCGCCGAACCTCGCAGTTTCAGACAGGGTGGTATCGCCGTTGGTTTCGATGCTGCTGTGGGCCACCATAACATTTGGTATCAACGGAACCGGATGTTCGAGGGCCGCCTGAATAAAGGTGATGTTGTCCTCTGCCGGGTTGAAGCTTTCGATAGCGAAGTCGTCTCTGCCGATACCGCCGTCGTAAGAGGGTATCCAAACCCCCAGGCTGGCGTCGAAGCCCAGTATGGTATCGGCAGTGGCGGCACCACTGGCGGCGGCCATGCAGATGGCCAGGGTTATGTTTTTCATCGGCTTCCCTCTGTACTGTTTTGCGCGGAGTTTACTATTCTTTTTCCCGCCTAACGGTGCCGGCGGTACACTTTGGTTAATTTTTGTGATGGTTGTCAGGCTTTTCAGCCTGTTCCCGTTGGGCTGCCTCAAGCAGCAGTTGTCGCAGGGCACCGGCCGCATTGCTGAGCGTGCGGGCGCGGTGATGGATCACACCGAGATTGCGCAGGACTTCGAGTTTTTCAACCGGCAGCACCGCCAGGCTTTCGTCCACCAGGGTTTGCGGCAATACACTCCAGCCCAGTCCGACACCCGCCATCATTTTAATGGTCTCGAGGAAATTAGTGGCCAGTTTGGCGGTGAGTTTCAGTCCCCGGGCATCGAACGCCCGCTTGATCAGCCGTCCGGTATAGGTACTGAGGTCCGGCAGTATCGCCGGGTAATCCGAGAGGTCGGCGAGTTGCAGTTTTGGCTTCAGAGCCAGCGGGTGGTCCGGCGCCGCCACCACCACACAGGGATCCGGCCAGATAACCCTGGCCTCCAGACCCGGGTAGTCCTTCAGCGCCAGGGTCACCACCCCAAGTTCATACTCGCCCGCCACCAGTGCTTCGTACGCCTGTTCCGAATCGACGAAATCGATGTCCAGGGCCACGTTGGGATAGAGGTTGCTGAAGGACTTCAGTACTGGCGGCAGGTGGTGCAGGCCCACGTGGTGGCTGGTGGCGATGCGTAGACTGCCGGAGACCTCAGTGCCCAGGGTGTGGAGTTCGCGCTCCGCATCGCTCACCTCATTGAGAATATGCCGCGCCCGGGGCAGCAGCACACGCCCCGCCTGTGTGAGTTGCAGGCGCCGTCCTATGCGGTCGAACAGGGCGGTATCCAACTGTTGTTCCAGTGCCGCGAGGCGCTTGCTCACCGCTGGTTGCGTGAGGTGGAGGTGTGCGGCGGCATCCGATACAGAACCCTGTTCGGCGATGGCGAGAAAGGCTTTTAGCCACTGAATTTCCACACTCGGACCCTCCTCCGGGAAGTCAGCCCCCTCAGCCTGTCACGCGGCGGGAGCTGGCCTGGGGGATCTATTCCCTGTTGGACTAGTTTATATGATAAATATAAATTGATGTTATGCAATGTGCATGGCTAGACTGGCTCGAGCCAAAACCGAGGAGAAAAGGCCATGGGCGCTACTGCTGGTGGAAAGACACTCTACGACAAGCTCTGGCTTGACCATCTGGTCAAGAGCCGCGAAGACGGCACCGCACTGATTTATATAGACCGCCACTTGATTCACGAAGTGACCTCGCCGCAGGCGTTCGAGGGCCTGCGGCTGGCGGGCCGCAATCTGTGGCGCAGGGACTCGCTGGTGGCAACTCCCGACCACAATGTGCCTTCCGACAAAACCGAGCGCGCTGCGGGGGTTGCGGGTATTCGCGATGAGATAGCGCGCATTCAGGTGCAAACACTGGATGAGAACTGCCGGGACTTCGATGTGGTGCAGTTTGGCATCAATGAGCCGGGGCAGGGCATAGTGCACGTAATCGGCCCGGAGACAGGTGCAACTCTGCCGGGGATGACGGTGGTTTGCGGTGATTCCCACACTTCCACCCACGGCGCCCTCGGGGCTCTGGCACACGGCATCGGCACCTCCGAGGTGGAGCATGTGATGGCCACCCAGTGCCTTATCCAGAAAAAGATGAAAAACATGTTGGTGCGCGTGGACGGAAAGCTGCGCCTAGGGGTTACCGCGAAGGATGTGGTGCTGGCGATAATCGGCGAGATCGGTACCGCCGGCGGCACCGGCTACGCCATTGAATTCGGTGGTGAGGTGATCCGCTCCATGTCCATGGAGGGGCGCATGACCATCTGCAACATGGCGATAGAGGCGGGTGCCCGCGCGGGTATGGTGGCGGTGGACCAGGTGACCCTGGACTATGTGAAGGACCGGCCCTATGCACCGCAGGGGGAACAGTGGCAACAGGCGGTGGAGGCCTGGCGCCATCTGCACTCAGATAAGGATGCCGTATTCGATGCGGTGGTGGCGTTGCGCGGTGAGGAAATTGAACCCCAGGTGAGCTGGGGTACTTCGCCGGAGATGGTGGCACCCGTGAGTGCCGAGGTGCCGGATCCCGGCGCTGAAACCGATTCCACAAGGCGCGCCGGTATCGAGCGGGCGCTGGACTATATGGGCCTGCGCGCCGGGCAGAAAATCACCGAAATAAGGCTCGATCGCGTTTTCATTGGTTCCTGTACCAACTCCCGCATCGAGGATCTGCGCGCGGCTGCGGATATCGCCCGGGAGCGCAAAAAAGCGGACACGGTCAAACAGGTGCTGGTGGTGCCCGGCTCCCAGGCGGTCAAGGCCCAGGCGGAGAGGGAAGGACTCCACAAGGTTTTTATCGACGCCGGTTTCGAGTGGCGCGAGCCCTCCTGTTCCATGTGTCTGGCGATGAATGCGGACAAGCTGGGGGCCGGAGAGCACTGTGCGTCCACTTCCAACCGCAATTTCGAAGGGCGCCAGGGCTATGGCGGGCGCACACATCTGGTGAGCCCGGCCATGGCCGCTGCCGCGGCGATTAACGGTTATTTTGTCGACGTGCGGGATTTGCACCGGGAGGGCGGCCAATGAGAGCTTTTACCCAGCACAAGGGTCTGGTGGCACCTATGGACAGGGCCAATGTGGATACCGACCTGATTATTCCCAAGCAATTCCTGAAATCCATCAAGCGCACCGGTTTTGGGCCCAATCTGTTCGACGAACTGCGCTACCTGGATGAAGGTCAGCCGGGCCAGGATCACTCCAAGCGCCCGCTGAATCCGGAATTTGCACTCAATCGGGCGCGCTATCAGGGAGCTTCGGTGCTGCTGGCCCGGGAGAACTTCGGCTGCGGCTCCAGCCGTGAACACGCCCCCTGGGCGCTGGACGACTACGGCTTTCGCGCCGTCATAGCCCCGAGCTTTGCCGATATTTTTTTCAACAACTGCTTTAAGAACGGCCTTCTGCCCATAGTGCTCGAAGAGTCGATCGTGGACCAGTTGTTTGAGGAGACCCTGGCCCGGGAAGGCTACCAGCTCACCATCGATCTGGAACAACAGCAGGTGGTGAAGCCGGACGGTGCCTCCATTCCGTTCGAGGTGGATAGCTTTCGCAAACACTGTCTGCTGAACGGTTTCGACGATATCGGGCTGACGCTGGAGGATGCGGAGGATATTCGCGCCTACGAACAACAGCGTCGCCAGCGGGCACCCTGGCTGTTCAATGCGGTCCGGTAATGCCGGTTTACCATGGAATTGAGGAATCTGTCTTGAGTAAGAAAATTATGATTCTGCCGGGTGATGGTATAGGCCCGGAAATCGTCGCCCAGGCCAAGGCCGTGCTGGAGGCGGTTGATAAAAAATCCGGTCTCGGACTCGCTTTCGAGGAGGGCGAGATAGGTGGTGCCGCCATAGATAGCAGTGGTGAGCCCTTGACCGAGGAGACCCTTGAGGCGGCTGGCCAGTGCGATGCGGTATTGCTCGGCGCCGTCGGTGGCCCCAAGTGGGACCAGTTGGATCGGGACATAAGGCCGGAGAGGGGACTGTTGAAAATCCGCAGCCGCCTGGGTCTCTATGCCAATCTGCGCCCGGCCATACTCTATCCGCAGCTGGCCGACGCTTCGTCACTGAAAGCGGAAATAGTATCCGGCCTGGATATTCTCATAGTGCGTGAGCTTACCGGGGGTATTTATTTTGGTGAGCCGCGCGGCATTCGCGTGCTGGCCAACGGTGAACAGCAGGGTTTCAACACCTATGTGTACAGCGAATACGAAATAGAACGCATTGCGCGCACGGCGTTCGAAGCGGCGCGAAAGCGTCGCGGCCGGCTCTGTTCCGTGGACAAGGCCAATGTGCTGGAGGTGACGGTGCTGTGGCGCGAAGTGGTCGAGCGACTCGCGCCTGAGTACCCGGATGTGGAATTGTCCCATATGTATGTGGACAATGCCGCCATGCAACTGGTACGCGCGCCGAAGCAGTTCGACGTGATGGTTACCGGGAATATGTTCGGCGACATTCTGTCCGATGCGGCCGCCATGCTCACTGGCTCCATCGGTATGCTGCCGTCGGCTTCCCTGAATGAAACCGGTTTTGGCCTCTATGAGCCTTGTCACGGTTCAGCGCCGGATATTGCCGGGCAGGGTGTTGCCAACCCGCTCGCAACCATATTGTCCGCAGCCATGATGTTGCGCTATTCGCTGGATATGGACGGGGCTGCCGACCTAATTGAGCAGGCGGTACACAAGGTGCTGGACGAGGGGCTGCGCACCGCAGATATATTTACCCAGGGATGCAGGAAAGTTACTACCGCGGAGATGGGTGCAGCCGTGGTGAACGCCTTGTGACTCCAAAATCTAGTAATTCAGGCCGCCCGCGGCGCTTAACAGGTTGTTGAAATGAACAAAATCGGGTTTATCGGCTGGCGCGGCATGGTGGGTTCCGTGTTGATGGGGCGCATGCGGGAGGAAAATGATTTCGTCCATATTGCGGAGCCGTTGTTCTTCTCCACCTCCAATGCCGGTGGCGAAGCGCCCGACGTGGGGCGGGAATCGGCACCCCTGGGGGATGCCTACGATATCGACCTTCTGGCGCAGCAGGATGTCATCGTCAGCTGCCAGGGCGGCGACTACACCCAGCGGGTGTTTCCACAGCTGCGCGCCAGGGGCTGGGACGGTTACTGGATCGACGCCGCCTCCACCCTGCGCATGCAGGATGATGCCATTATTGTGCTGGACCCGGTCAATCGCGCGGTGATCGACCGGGGTATAGACGCCGGGATCAAAAACTTTATCGGTGGCAACTGCACCGTAAGTCTGATGTTGATGGGCCTCGGCGGCCTCTTCAAGGCGGGGCTGGTGGAATGGGTAAGCGCCATGACTTACCAGGCCGCCAGTGGAGCCGGGGCCAAAAACATGCGCGAGCTGATCACCCAGATGGGTGCGATTCGCGATGGTGTCGCCACCGAACTGGCCGATCCCGCCAGCGCGATATTGGATATAGACCGCAAGGTAGCCGCCACCATGCGCGCGCCCAGCTTCCCCATCGCCGAGTTCGGGGCGCCGCTGGCAGGCAGTCTGCTGCCATGGATTGATCGCCACATGGAGGGCGGTCAGAGCCGCGAGGAGTGGAAGGCGCAGGTGGAGGCCAACAAGATCCTCGACACGGGCGAAACAGTGTCGGTGGATGGTACCTGTGTGCGTATCGGGGCCATGCGCTGCCACAGCCAGGGGTTTACCATCAAGCTCAAGCGGAATCTGCCACTGGCGGACCTGACACAGCTGATCGCCGGTGCCAATGATTGGGTGAAAGTGGTGCCCAACGAGCGCGAAGCTACACTGGCGCAACTTAGTCCAACTGCGGTGACCGGTGGGCTCGAAGTCCCTGTGGGACGCCTGCGCAAGTTGAATATGGGACCCGAATATCTGAATGCCTTCAGCGTCGGTGATCAGTTATTGTGGGGCGCTGCGGAACCCTTGCGCCGCGCGCTGCTGATTCTGCTGGGTAGACTTTAAGCAACCCTGTCAGATTACTAAAACCCATTCCCATTAACCCGGCAATCCGATGGGCGACTCTCTATCATTCCGAAGTGCCGCCCTTTACCCGGCAGCGGCATATCCTTGTATCCCACTGACCCGGCAACTTATTCAATAGTTGCTGCGGTGGGTCGCGGCGGCTATACAGGCAGGTATAATCGGCCGGTTTTTTTTACAGCTGCAATTGGATAAGTGATCGGATATGTCGGAATCAGAGCGCGAACTGGTGGTTGTGGGAGTCAACAACGCCGTCATTTCACCCCTGTTGGAGCTATTGGAAGAGCGCCAGACGGTCAAGCCGGAACAGTTGCGCCTATTGGAGGCGGAGGACTGTGAAGCGGATCCCCAGGTATTTGCCAATCGCTCCATCGCGGCCCAGTCACTGGAGGCGTTTGTTTTTGCGCCAGGACAGATAGTTGTGCTGCTGAAGAGCGGCCCGGAGGCCCAAGCGGCCATGGCCGCGGCGGAACAGGCCGGGGCCTGGATACTGGATGCGACGGGGAATGCCCGCGGTGACGAGACGGCCTTGCTGGTGCACCCGCTGGTAAATACCGCGGACATCGCCGTTGCCGAGCGCCGCCTGCTGGTGTTGCCGGTGGCGGGTGCGGCCATGGTGGTTGAGGCACTGCTGCCTTTGCGCAGCCTGCTGAAATCGGCGGAAGTAACGCTCAACCAGCCGGTGTCAGCGCTGGGTAAAGCGGCGGTGGATGCCATGGCTGCGCAGACTGCACAGATGTTCAATGCGCAGGATGTGGAAGTGGACCCGGAAATCGGCCAGCGACTGGCGTTTAATATCCTGAGTTCCAGTGAGCCACCGCTACCCAGTGGCCACAACCTAACGGAGCTGTCACTGGTGCACGATCTGCAGCGCCTACTGGGGGACGAGATTGCGGTCGACGCTACAGTTAACACAGCCTCGGTGTTTCACGGCCAACTAGCCAATGTGCGTGTCCTACTGCAAACCCCGACAGACCTGGAACAGTTGCGCAGACTGCTGGGTAATGGCGCGCGGTTGGAAATGGTCGAGCGGCCGTCGGCGGCGGAGGCGGTAGGCCGTGATACGACCCTGATTGGACGTTTGCGGACGAGCCTTTTGCACCCCGGTCAGATTGAATTTTGTACGGCTTCGGATAATTTGCGCAAAGATTTGGCTATGAATTGTGTGCAGATTGTTCACTTGTTGCTAAAAAACCATTGATAATTAATACTTAGCGGCCATAGTGAAGGTGTGTTATTAACTTTCAGTACCGCTTGGGGAGGCGATTGGTACGCCAGTGGAGCAGTACTGAATTTGCGGCAAAGCCCCCATTGGACGTTTACTGTACAGTGAAGGGGTTTTCTAAGGCACACTTTGCGAAAACCCGGATGGTTCTAACAATAAAGGGAATCGGATATGCGTGTGCGAAAGCTGGCACTTGCTGTAGGTCTGGTCAGCGCGCTGGTTGGCAATGGCGCTCTGGCGCTGGGTCTCGGTGAGATCAAGCTGAACTCGACACTCAACCAGCCACTGGAGGCGGAAATCAATCTACTCCAGACCCGTGGACTTTCGGACGGTGAGATCAAGGTGCGTCTCGCCAGCCCGGAGGATTTTGAGCGGGCCGGGGTCGACAGATCTTATTTGCTGACGGAACTGGATTTCGATGTGGACTTTTCCTCCGCGCAGCCGAAAATCCGTATTTCCAGCCATGAACCCATCCGCGAGCCCTTCCTGAATTTCCTGGTGGAAACCCGCTGGCCCAGTGGCCGTCTGCTGCGGGAATATACCCTGTTGATGGATTTGCCGGCTTTTGCCGAAAAGGCGGCACCGGAACCGGTGCGCGCCGCCCCGCGCGAGCGCCAGCAGGTACGCCGCGAACCCGCGCGGCCCTCGGTGCAGACATCCCCCGCCCCTCAGACGGCGGAACCGGTAGTGGAAAGTGTTCCCGCTCCGGAGCCCGCGGCGGAACCGCGGGCTGAAGAACAGCCACCGGTGGACGAGCCGCTGGAGCTGTCGCCCGGTGGGCAGGCCGGCAGCAGCCACGTATACGGTCCGGTGGTGGCCAACCAGACTTTGTGGCAAATAGCGCTGGACAGCCGTACGGACCGGCGCCTGTCGGTACAGCAGACCATGCTGGCGATTCAGCGCCTGAATCCGGAAGCATTTATCGACAACAATATCAATTTGCTCAAACGCGGCGTGGTGCTGCGCCTGCCCAGTGCCGATGAAATTCGCAACCTGACGCACACCCAGGCCATCGCCCAGGTGGCGGTGCAGAATGATTCCTGGCGCGGCCGTGGCGTCGGTGGCGAAGTCGCGACCGGTGCCCCGCTCGACGGGCGTGCGGTGGTGGGGGAAACCGCTTCCAGCGATACGTTGGAGGGGCGCGTGAGCCTGGCCGCACCGGGAGACAATGAATCGGTGCTGTCCGGTTCCGGTAGCGGTGCCGAAGACAGCGAGGCGCTGTCCGGAGAGCTGGCAGTTGCGGAAGAGGAACTCGACAAGCAGCGGCTGGAAAATGCGGAGCTGCAGGAGCGGATTTCCGAGCTTGACGAGCAGATCGACACCATGGAGCGGATGGTTGAAGTTTCCAATGAGGAAATGCAGGCCATTCAAACCGCGGCGGAGCAGAGTAATGCCGTTGAAGAGGAGTCCCCGGGCGCAGATACCGGGGAAGTGTCTGTGCAGGAGGCGGACGAGGCCGAGATGCCGACCGCAGCGGAGGAAGTGCCTGCGATAGAGGAGCCGGTTGAAAATATCGACCGCAACCGTGTTGTCAGCGTGCAGACGAAACCCGAGCCGACGCTGCTGGATTGGGCCGCGCAACATATGCGCCTGATCGGAATCGGAGCGGCCATTCTGCTGGCGGGCCTGTTCGGTTTCTTCAGCTGGCGCCGTCGCCGTGAAGAAGAGAAAGCCATGCGCGAGATCGAAGCGGAGATGGCCGCCGAGCGGGCGCTGGCGGATGCACCTTCAGTGGATGATCGGGATGAAAACCTGGCGGCAGTGGAATCCTTCGAAGCCGCCAGTGACCTGGAAATGGATGACCTGGGGGGTATCGGTACCGACGATCCTATCGCCGAGGCGGAGATCCACTTGTCCCTGGGACAGTATCGGGAAGCGGAAAACAAGCTCCTGGCTGGCCTCGGGCAGTCTCCCCAGAATATAGACGCGCGGCTGATGTTGTTGGAAGTCTATGCCAATGCGCAGGATCTGGATAAATTCGACAGCCACTATCGCGAGCTGCTGGCGGTGAGCGATGGTCCGGCCGCAGACAGGGCCGCGCACCTGCGCGAAGGCATCGCCGGGGCGCCACCGTTCGAAGCGCCGGCAATGGATTTGTCCAGCGAGTCCCTGGAGGCCGCCCAGCTCGATGATATCAGTGCCTCCCTGGGTGAGGATGTGGCCCCGGTGGAAGCGGATGAGGGGTCATCCTTGCTGGATGATCTGATGGCGGATATTCCCGATGAGAGTCGGCCGGCACAGGATCCCGCCGGCGAGGAAGAGTTCTCTCTCGACCTGGGACTCGAATCCGATGTCGGTGGCAGTATTGACGATACCGATGAGCAGCAGCTTGCCTCCGCGGAGGAGTTCAATCTGGACGACCTGATTCCCGGGGGACTGGATCTGGAAGGGAATGAGGGGCTGGAGTCAGAGCCCGCCGGCGGCACGACGGAGATATTGCACCAGGGGGATGCGGACAGTGGTTTGGACTTTGACCTGGACCTGTCGCCCACAGAGGGGGGGGAAGCAATTGAGTCCGGCAGTGGGGAGATGCCGACTCTGGACCTGGATGGGGATTTCACCCCCGATACCGCAGTGGATCCGGCGCCACAGGAAGCGGATGAGACAACGGAAGAGTTGGAGACTTTTGGCGTGGAGTTGGACGGGGAGCTGGATCTCGATCTGGACTCCATCAACCTCGACGACATAGCCGCGGACTTGCCCCAGGACGGCGATCTGGCCGTGGCACCCGAGACCCGCGCGGAAGCGGCCCAGCCGGTGCAAGGCAGTTCGGCACAGGAGGCGCCTGCAGAGGACCTGGGCGCGGACCTCGGCGACTTGGGTTTCGATCTCGAGGGAGACCTGGACTCGGAGCTTAACCTGCTGGATGGCGGTGACGAGGTGGGTACCAAACTGGAGCTGGCACAGGCCTACCTGGATATGGGTGATAAAGACGGAGCCAGGGATATACTTGCTGAAGTGGTGGAAGAGGCTTCGGGAGATCAGCAGACACAGGCCCGGGAGATGCTGGAGCGTTTGGCGTAATCGCCCGCTTCGGCACCCAAAGAGACCTCGCCTAAACGGCGGGGTTTTTTATTTTCAGGCACCGTCGACAGACGTTGCCGCGCACAGCGGGGAGCCGCGCAGGAAATGGCCAGCCAGTACCATTACAAACCCAACGGTGAAGTGCCGCCGGGCGAGCAACTGCCGCCGGGGGTGCGACGCTATGCTTTGGGCGTGGAGTACTGCGGTGCCCGTCTACATGGGTTCCAGAAGCAGCGGTCCGCGTCGCGCACGGTACAGGCATTTCTGGAACAAGCCCTGTCCTCCATAGCGGCAATGCCCACAGCCGTGGTGTGCGCCGGGCGCACCGATGCGGGCGTGCACGCCACCAACCAGGTGGTGCATTTTGACACCAGCGCGCAGCGCCCGCTACGGGCCTGGGTGCAGGGTGTGAACACCCTGCTGCCGGACGAGGTGCGGGTAGGCTGGGCGGCGGAAGTGGCCCCGCAGTTCCATGCGCGTTTTTCCGCCACCGCCCGCAGTTATCGCTACCTGATACACAGTGCGCCGGTGCGCTCGGCGCTCAGTTCAGCCGAGGTAACCTGGACCCGGCACCCGCTGGACCTGGGAGCCATGCGTAGGGGTGCCGCGCACCTGCTGGGATGCCATGATTTCACGAGTTTTCGCGCCAGCCAGTGCCAGGCCAGGAATCCGGTGCGGGAAATCACCCGGCTCGATATTGCCCAACTGGGTCCGCTGATTGTGCTGGAAATCAGGGCCAACGCTTTTTTGCACCATATGGTGCGCAATATCTCCGGGGCGCTGATGTCGGTGGGGCGGCGAGAGCGGGCACCGGAGTGGATAGCCGAGGTGTTGGCTGCCCGGGACCGCACCAGGGCGGGTGTTACCGCCCCCCCCTTTGGTCTCTATCTGGTGGAGGTCGAATACCCGGAGGAATTCCCCTTGCCCCGGCGGGCACCCGGGCCCCTGCTGGTACCCTTACCCCTGGGTGGACTGCCGCTTGCCTGACCCGAATTTACGTAGCTGACCCCTTTCCGGTTGTTTTGTACAAGCTGCCGGAGGGCGGGGCTCCCAGGCCGCTGGATTCCGCCACCTGTGCGGATCTGGTAGTATCGCCAGCTACTTTTTTTTAAGCGCCATTCGGCGACCAGTGTCCATGCAAGTAAAAATCTGTGGCATCACCCGGCCAGAGGACGCCATTATGGCTGTGACACTGGGTGCGGATGCTCTGGGAATGGTGTTCTATCCGCACAGTCCGCGCTGTGTCTCTCTAGACAGGGCCGCCGGGATTGCGGCAGCGGTGCCGCCCTTTGTCACCCTGGTGGGACTGTTTGTCGACGCGGATGCGGCGCAGGTAAGAGAGGTCCTGGATCGGGTGCCCTTGAATCTGTTGCAGTTTCACGGCGCTGAGTCCGCAGACTATTGCCAGCAGTTCGGACGTCCCTATATCAAGGCGCTGCGTATGAAGGAGGACCTGGACGTCGCCGGCACCATGGCGCGGTATCCCCAGGCGCGGGGTCTTCTGCTGGATGCCTTTAGGCCGGGAGTGCCCGGAGGTACCGGTGAGACCTTCGACTGGCAGAGGGTACCCCGGGACAGCGGCCGGCAGATTATTCTGGCCGGCGGCCTGAGTCCGGAAAATGTGGCGCAAGCGATTGTGATAGCGCAACCACAGGCAGTGGATGTGAGCGGCGGCGTGGAGGCCTCGCCGGGGTGCAAAGACGAGCGCAAGGTTGCCGAATTTATACGTGCCGCCAGGTGCCGGGTTTGAAACTCCGGCGCACAGTTACAATTGAAGTGCCCCTAATCGGCAGGGAGAAGGGTGATAGCGTGAAGGACATAGAGCATTGAACGATCGAGATACAGTGAATTATTCAGCCTTTCCGGATGCCGAAGGCCATTTTGGCCCCTATGGCGGCCGCTTCGTGTCGGAGACCCTGGTGGATGCCCTGGACCAGCTCCAGGCGATGTATTTCAGTCTCAGGGACGACCCGGAGTTCCGCGCCGCCTTCGATCGCGACCTGGCCCATTATGTAGGCCGTCCCTCTCCCCTGTATCTGGCGGAGCGGCTCACCGCTGAAGCGGGCGGTGCGCGCATCTGGCTGAAGCGGGAGGATCTCAACCACACGGGTGCGCACAAGGTTAACAACACAGTGGGGCAGGCGCTGCTGGCCAAGCACAGTGGCAAGCGCCGGGTGATCGCGGAGACCGGCGCCGGCCAGCACGGAGTGGCGACGGCAACGGTGGCGGCACGGCTGGGGTTGGAGTGCGTCGTCTATATGGGTGCCGAGGACGTCAGGCGCCAGTCGCCAAACGTGTACCGGATGAAGCTTCTGGGAGCTGAGGTGGTTCCGGTGCAGTCCGGTTCCAAAACCCTCAAGGATGCCATGAACGAGGCCATGCGCGACTGGGTGACCAATGTCGATGACACCTTTTACATTATCGGCACCGTGGCTGGCCCCCATCCCTACCCACAGCTGGTGCGGGATTTCAATTCAGTCATAGGCCGCGAGGCGCGTCGCCAAAGCCTCGAGCAGTTTGGCCGTCTGCCGGATGCGCTGGTGGCCTGCGTCGGTGGCGGGTCCAACGCTATAGGACTCTTTCACCCCTTTCTCGACGATGCCGCGGTAAAAATGTTCGGCGTCGAGGCGGGTGGAGAGGGCCTTGCCAGCGGTCGCCACGCGGCCCCGCTCAACGACGGTGTGCCCGGAATACTGCACGGCAACCGCACCTATCTGATGGAGGACGAGGACGGTCAGATTATCGAGACCCATTCGGTGTCGGCTGGCCTGGACTATCCCGGTGTCGGTCCGGAACACGCCTGGTTGAAGGATATCGGCCGTGTCGATTATGTGGTGGCGGACGATGCGGAAGCGCTCAGCGCCTTTCGTCTGCTGACGCGGAAAGAGGGTATTCTGCCAGCGCTGGAGTCGAGTCACGCTGTGGCCTATGGCCTCAAGCTGGCCGCCGGCCTTTCGCCGGAGCAGAATATCGTGATCAACCTCTCCGGTCGTGGGGACAAGGATATTTTTACCGTTGCCGCCATTGATGGCATCGAAGTCTAGGAGTGATGCCGGTGAGTGAGGAAATGCAAAACCGTATTGATCGACGCTTCGCCGCCCTGCGCGCCCAGGGACGCAAGGCGCTGGTCACCTATATCGTTGCCGGAGACGGCGGTGTGGACCATACAGTGTCCCTGATGCACCAGCTGGTGGCCAGTGGCAGTGACCTGATTGAACTGGGGGTGCCTTTTTCCGACCCCATGGCCGAGGGCCCGGTCATTCAGAGGGGCCACGAGAGGGCGCTGGCCCAGGGCACTTCGCTGCGCAGATGCCTGCAAATGGTGGGGGAGTTTCGCAAGGGGGACAGCGATACGCCGGTGATACTGATGGGCTACGCCAATCCCATCGAGAAAATGGGGGCGCAAAGCTTTGCCGAGGCGGCGCAGGCCGCCGGGGTGGATGGCGCCTTGACGGTGGATCTGCCGGCGGAGGAGGCGGGGCCGCTCAACGAACTGCTGAAAGAGCGCGGCCTGCGCAATATCTTTTTGCTGACGCCCACCACCAGCGAAGAGCGTATGCGCACTATCTGTGGGCTGGCCAGTGGTTTTGTCTACTATGTTTCCCTGAAGGGTGTCACCGGCGCCGGCAATTTGGACCCGGTGTCCGTTGGTGAGAAGCTGCATCAGATCCGCCGCTTAACCGATTTGCCACTGTGTGTGGGCTTTGGAATCAAGGATGGGGCCTCCGCACGCCTGGTGAGCGAACACGGCGATGGCGCCGTGGTGGGCAGTGTGCTGGTAGCGGCGGTGGGTGAATCCGCGACCGCAGACGCAGCGCGTCAGGCCGTGGCGGAACTGGTCAGCGAAATACGCGCAGGGCTCGACAATTGAGCGTCCATCGCTGGGTGCACCTGGCCAGAAAGCCTAAATTGGCGGCCGAACCCGCCGGGTTTCCGGCGAACACTAGTGTTTTAATGCTCAACCTCAACGCCAAAGGTCAGTAGTCGCCACTGGCCCTGCCAAGCATCGGGATTTGCAAACAATATGAGCTGGTTAGAAAAAATTGTTCCCGCGGTCATTCGCACTGAGCGTCGCGCCGGTGCCAGCAAAGTGCCGGAAGGGGTCTGGAAGAAGTGCGTCAAGTGCGATGCAATGCTGTACCGCCCGGAATTGGAGCGCAACCTGGATGTGTGCCCCAAGTGCGATCACCATATGCGGATTGGTGCCCGCCGCCGGCTGGATATCTTTCTGGACCCGGAGGGGCGGGAGGAACTGGCCACCGACGTCCTGCCGGTGGACCGGCTGAAATTCAAGGATGTGAAGAAATACAAGGACCGCCTGACTCAGGCGCAGAAAGCCACTGGCGAAAAGGACGCGCTGGTAGCCATGCGCGGTACTCTGGAAGGCAGGCCACTGGTGGCGGTGGCGTTCGAATTTGCGTTTCACGGCGGTTCCATGGGCTACGTGGTGGGCGAGCGCTTTACCCGCGCGGCGCAGCTGGCGCTGGAGGAGAGAATGCCCCTGGTCTGTTTTTCCGCTACCGGAGGCGCGCGGATGCAGGAGGCACTGATCTCCCTGATGCAGATGGCCAAGACGTCCGCGGTGCTGGAGAAAATGAAAACCGCCGGTGTGCCCTATATCTCGGTGATGACCGATCCGGTCTACGGTGGTGTTTCTGCGTCGCTGGCATTGCTGGGTGATATCAATGCTGCCGAACCGGGCGCGCGGGCTGGATTTGCCGGCCCCAATATCATCGAGCAGACGATTCGCCAGAAACTGCCCAAAGGCTTCCAGCGCAGTGAATTTCTGCTGGAGCACGGCGCCATCGATATGATCATCCCGCGCGGCGAAATGCGTGCAACTGTGGCGCGCCTGCTGGGCAAACTGTTTCGGGATTGAAATCCCGCCCCCGGCGGCGCCAGGGCGATACCGGGCTTTGGTACCCGGAGCTTTTCACTCGCCGTCGATTCGCGCAATAACCATTGCAATAGCCACCGACACCATCAACAATCGCGGTGGTTTTCCCCTTTTATGTCGACTTCTGGAGTAAGCCATGAGTGAGCTGCAGACCTGGCTCGAACGGCTGGAACAGTTGCACCCGGTAGAGATAGAACTTGGACTGTCGCGGGTCGCGGAGGTGGCGCGCCGGTTGGGGGTGCAGAAGCCCGCACCAAGGGTTATCACTGTGGGCGGTACCAACGGCAAGGGCTCCTGTGTCGCCGTAATGGAAGCGCTGCTGTGTGCCGGCGGGCACCGGGTGGCTGCCTATACGTCACCACATTTACTGCGCTTCAACGAGCGGGTGCGCATCGACGGGCGGGAGGTGGACGATGTCGCCCTGGTGCAGGCGTTCGAAGCGGTGGAGCGGGTGCGGGGTGAAATCAGCCTGACCTATTTTGAGTTTTCCACCCTCGCTGCCCTGTGGCTGTTCCAGCGCGCCGGGGTCGAGTATGCGCTGTTGGAAGTGGGACTGGGCGGGCGTCTGGATGCGGTGAACCTGGTGGATGCGGACCTGGCCATTATCACCAGTGTGGCGGTGGACCACGAAGCCTGGCTGGGCAGCGACCGCGAAGCCATAGGCCGGGAGAAGGCGGGTATACTGCGGCCGGCGAGTCCGTTTGTCTGCGCCGATCCGGAGCCACCCCTGTCGGTGGTTTCCTCGGCCTCCAGCCAGGGGGCGCGCAGCTACTTCATCAATCGCGATTTCGCCCTTAGCGACGGCAGCTACCGGTTTGGTGACCTGCGCGTCGAGATCCCCCCGATCAGCCTGCCGCCCAACAGTATCGCCGCCGCTATAACCGGTGTGGCGCTGTTGGACGGCCTTCCCGCGTGCAGTCTGGAGTCGGTACTGCGGGGAATCTGCCTGCCCGGGCGCTGCCAGCAGCTCCACTGGCGCGGGCGCTCGCTGCTATTGGATGTGGGGCACAATCCGGCCGCCGCGCAATATCTGGCCGGCTGGCTGGCGGCGAACCCTGTGGAGGGGACAAATCATGCACTGCTGGCGGCGATGGCCGACAAGGACCTGTCCGGGCTGGTCGCGCCACTGGCGCCGCTGGTGGACAGGTGGCAGTTGGCGCTGCTGCCGGAGAACGACCGCGCCGCCGGCTGCACTGAGCTGAGAGCCGCGCTGGAAGGGGTGGGTATAGCCGCGCAGGCTATTGAGCCGCGCTGCGAGCCGGTGGCGGAGGGGTTCGAACTGGCCCTGAGCGCCCTCGGCGAGCGGGACAGGTTGCTTGTCTTCGGTTCTTTCTTTACCGTGGCCGGGGTTCTGCAATATATACGGGATAGGAGTGATGGCGAGTCGGGGTAGTGACCCGGTGTCCACCGGGAGATTGAGCGATGGCTTTAAGCAGCGCCTGGTCGGTGCCCTGGTGCTGGTGGCGTTGGGGGTGATCTTTCTTCCCAGCCTGTTCGACCGCGAAGGCGCCCGCTATGTCGACGCCACCAGCCAGATACCGCCAGCTCCGGAGATTCAACCGATCGCCATTGCCGACCCGGTGCCCGTGGCCGATGCTGTGCCGACGCCGGAACCGGAGCAGGTCTTTCAGCCGGGCCCCGGCAGCCCCGACGGCGAGTCCAGCCGCGGGGAGCAAGAGAGTACCCTTGCGGAGGACGGGCAGCGGCAAACCGCTGGGGATGAGTCCGCTGCGGAAAAAGAATCCCCACCCTTACTGGATGCCGATGGCCTGCCACAGGCCTGGGTGGTGCAGGTGGCCTCCTACCGCGACCAGGGCCGCGCAGAGCAGTTGCGCGGCCGCCTGATGGATGAGGGCTACAAAGCCTATACCCGACCCGTGACGACCGCCAGGGGGCGCTTTGTACGGGTGTTCGTTGGCCCCAAACTGAACCGGGCTGATGCCCAATTGGTCAAGCAGGAGCTGGATCAGCTGTTGGATATCCAGACTCTGGTACTGCGCTTCAGGTCCTGACGCCGGTTGCCTGCCTGGTGCCCCCGGCTAGAAATCTGTGTCTAAGCCCAATTGTGCTTAAGCCTATGCTGGGCCACTGGCCCGCCGGTCAACGGCCGGGCCAATGTCCCGCTCGCACTGTGCTTCACGCACCCAGCCCGTTAAGTTAGAATGCGCACTCTTCACAGCGGTCGCCGAGGTGGGCAGGGTTGAATGAATTGGGCTGACTGGACCATTCTGGCAATCGTGGCCATATCCACGCTGATCGGTCTCAGTCGGGGTTTCGTTAACGAGACCCTCTCAATGGTGACCTGGGTGGCGGCCTTCGTCATCGCAATGATGTTCCGCGACCAGCTGGCCCCTCTGCTTTCCGGCCTGGTGGACACCCCGTCCGTACAGGTCATCGCGGCCTTTGCCATCCTGTTTGTCTTCACTCTGCTGGCGGGCGCCGGTCTCAGAATGACCCTGTCGGCATTCGTCGAGGCAACCGGACTCTCCGGCACCGATCGCGTCCTGGGCACCGTATTTGGCATAGTGCGGGGCGGTATTGTGGTGCTGGCACTACTGATACTGGCTCCGGCGCTGATCCCCGTGGAGCAGGATGGCTGGTGGCGGGACTCGGCCCTGATTCCCCACTTTTTGGAGTTTGAGGACCGCGCCCGGGTGCTGGCGGCGGCGCTCAAGGGCTTTTTCGTTCAATTGTTTTAACCGGGGCTCCCGCCAGGGGTTGCCACTCGACCAGTAGGACTCGGACTATGTGTGGTATTGTCGGCATTGTCGGTAAAAGTGACGTTAATCTGCAGCTGTACGATGCGCTCACTCTGTTGCAGCATCGGGGCCAGGATGCCGCCGGTATAGTCACCTGCGACAAGGATCAGCTCAAGCAGCAGAAAGCCAATGGCCTGGTGCGCGATGTTTTTCGGGCCAGGCATATGCAGCGCCTGACCGGCAACTTCGGCATAGGACATGTGCGGTATCCCACCGCCGGCAGCTCCGGCCCAGCACTGGCACAGCCTTTTTACGTAAATTCCCCCTACGGCATTGCCATGGCGCACAATGGTAACCTGACCAACTTGCGCGAAGTGGTGGAGGAAATCTATCTGCAGGACCTGCGGCATATCAATACGGATTCCGATTCCGAGGTATTACTGAACGTATTTGCCCATGAACTGCACAAACTGCACAAGCTGCAGCCCAAGGCCGCGGATATCTTCGCTGCCACCAGGGCTGTGCACCAGCGTGTGCGGGGTGGCTACGCCTGCGTCGCGCTGATCGTCGGATATGGCATAGTCGCCTTTCGCGACCCGCACGGTATCCGCCCCCTGGTATACGGCAAGCGCGAGACCGACCGCGGCAGCGAATATATGGTCGCTTCCGAGTCAGTGGCTCTGGACGTGCTGGGTTACACTCTGGTGCGGGACGTGGCACCGGGAGAAGCGATTTACATCGAACTGGATGGCACTGTGCACTCTGAGCAGTGTGCCGAGAACCCGTCCCTGAATCCCTGTATCTTCGAACATGTCTATTTTGCGCGGCCGGACTCGATCATGGACGGGGTTTCGGTGCACAAAGCGCGCCTGCGCCAGGGCGAGCACCTGGCGGAAAAAATTCTGCGGGAGCGCCCGGATCACGATATCGACGTGGTGATCCCTATCCCCGACTCTTCCCGTACCGCGGGCCAGACCGTCGCCTATAGGCTGGGGGTCAAGTTCCGTGAGGGCATGGTGAAGAACCGCTATATCGGGCGCACTTTTATCATGCCGGGCCAGAAACAGCGCAAGAAATCCGTGCGTCAGAAACTCAACGCCATTGAACTGGAGTTCCGTGGCAAGAATGTTTTGCTGGTGGACGACTCCATAGTGCGCGGCACCACCAGCAAGCAGATTATTCAAATGGCCCGCGAGGCGGGAGCGGCCAAAGTCTACTTTGCGTCGGCGGCGCCGGCGGTGAAATACCCCAACGTCTATGGCATCGATATGCCGTCGGCAGATGAATTGGTGGCCCACGGCCGCACTACCGATGAGGTCTGTGCGGAAATAGGTGCTGATTGGCTGATTTATCAGGAACTGGGCGACCTGGTAGAATCTTCCGCCGAGGGCAATGAGACCATCGAGCAGTTCGAATGTTCTGTTTTTGACGGCAAATACGTGACCGGCGATGTGGATGAGGAGTACCTGGAGCGGCTGCACGCGGCGCGCAATGACAGTGCCAAGAGTGAAAAGGGCAGCCAGAACTCTATGTAGTCGACTGTCGGGTACACAGGCCAAAACAACAGAGCCCGCGCGCAAGTTCGCGGGTTTTTTGTTGGCGGCTCCATCATTGCGGCTCGCTCAGGGTACCTTCCGTCTCCACCTGTGCGGATATTTTAAGTGCCATTGCCGCAACTTTGTTTACAATAGATTTCTCTGTGCCGCGATGGTAGCGGCAAAGCCTCTTTACACGCGATCCGGGAAGGCGTCTATGTTCGAAGACGAAGGCTATGGACTCGAAACCCTGGCGGTGCGCGCCGGCCAGTCGCGCTCCGGGGAGGGGGAGCACGCGGAAGCCATGTACCTCACCTCCAGCTATGTGTTTCCCTCGGCGGCGGAGGCCGCCGCGCGATTTTCCGGCGACAACCCGGGTAACGTCTATTCCCGCTACACCAACCCGACGGTGCGGATGTTCGAGCAGCGTATCGCAGCACTGGAGCAGGGCGAGGCCGCAGTGGCCACTTCCAGCGGTATGGCCGCGATTCTCAGCCTGTGCATGGCGCTGCTGCAGAGTGGCGACAAGGTTATCTGCTCGCGCAGTGTTTTTGGTACCACCACTGCACTCTTTAGCCGCTATCTGAAAAAATTTGGTGTGCGTGTCGCCTTCGTGGACCTCACCGATATGTCGGCCTGGCGGGATGCCCTGGACGGCGATACCAAGTTGCTGTTTATGGAGACCCCTTCCAATCCGCTGTGTGAAGTGGCCGACATCCGCAAACTGGCGGACCTGGCCCATAGCGCTGGCGCCATGCTGGCGGTGGACAATTGTTTCTGCACGCCCGCACTGCAGCGTCCCCTGACACTGGGAGCCGACTTCGTGGTGCACTCAGCCACCAAGTACCTCGATGGCCAGGGCCGTTGCGTGGGCGGTGCAGTGATCGGCAGGCGGGAGTTCATCGATGAACTGGTGGTGTTTTTGCGCACCGCGGGACCGACCATGAGCCCGTTTAACGCCTGGGTATTTCTCAAGGGTCTGGAAACCCTGCGGTTGCGCATGGAGACCCATTCGCGCAATGCACTGGCGCTGGCGCAATGGCTGGAAAAGCAGCCATCGGTGGCGCGGGTCTACTATACGGGCCTGCCGGGACATCCGGGTCACCGTTTGGCAGCAGAGCAGATGGCGGCTTTCGGCGGTGTGCTCAGTTTTGCGGTGGAGGGCGGCAGACAGCAGGCGTGGCAGCTTATCGACGCCTGCAAAATTTTTTCCCTGACCGCCAATCTGGGGGACGCCAAGAGCACCATTGTGCACCCAGCGACCACGACCCATGGCCGTCTCAGTGAAGAGGAAAAGGCGCGGGCAGGCATCGCGGAAAACCTTATTAGGGTTTCCGTGGGGCTGGAAACTGTCGAGGATCTGCAGCGCGACCTGGCGCAGGGCCTGTCCACTTTGGACTGACGGGAGGAAGTATCCCGCCGCCAGTTGAAACCAGAGCTGATGGCGGCGGAATTGGCCCGTGAAGCGGCGCCCCCCGGCCGCCTATGATTAATAACAAGAATTCAGCCCGCCCGCTATCCGGAGGCTAGTTTCCGGGGTGTGGCGGCTGTGACAACGGGACCGACATGCAAAAAATCATCTCCGCCATCATCGCTGACACGGGCAAGGTACTGCTGGGCAAGGAACATCAGGTGAAACTGGCGCTGGCCTGCCTGCTGGCGCGCGGTCACCTGTTGATCGAGGATCTCCCCGGCATGGGTAAGACTACCCTGGCACACGCCCTGGCCCAGGTGCTGGGCCTGTCTTACAAACGGGTGCAGTTCACCAGCGACATGCTGCCGGCGGATATTTTGGGCGTTTCGATTTTCCAGCGGGATTCCGGCAGCTTCCGTTTTCACCCCGGCCCTGTATTCAGCCAGCTGTTGCTGGCGGATGAAATCAACCGCGCCTCGCCGAAAACCCAGAGCGCACTGCTGGAGGCGATGGAGGAGCGCCAGGTCAGTATCGACGGCGAGACCCATTCGCTGCCGGAGCCCTTCTTCGTTATCGCCACCCAAAACCCCATTTACCAGTCCGGTACCTTTTCGCTGCCTGAATCGCAGCTGGACCGCTTCCTGATGCGCGTGAGTCTCGGCTATCCCACCCGGGAGGCGGAGCGGGCCCTGTTTCAGGGAGTCGATCCCCGCGCCCAACTGGCGCAGTTGCAGCCGCGGATCGATGCCGGTGGTTTGGCGCGGCTGCAGGCACTGGTGGGCCAGGTGAAGGCCTCGGAGAGTTTGTTGGACTACCTGCAGCGGTTGGTGTCTCACACCCGTCACAGTGCGGAATGCGCCGTCGGCCTTTCGCCCCGCGGCGCTTTGGCGGTATTGCACGCCGCCCGGGCCTGGGCGCTTATCCATGGCCGCGCTCACCTGGTGCCGGAGGATATCCAGGCGGTACTGCCGGCGGTTGCCGGCCACCGCCTCGCCGGCGACAGTGGTGACGGCGGTCAGCTGGTGGAGCGCCTGCTGCACCAGGTCGATATCATCGCCGCCTGAGTCCGGCACGATGACCTCATCCAGGGACGACGCCGTTTCCCCCGTGCGGCACTGGCAGTCGGCCATGCAGCGCTGGATCAACCGGCGCGCACCCGCGGCCCCAAGCGTTACCCTGGATCACCGCAAACTGTTTATCCTGCCCACCCGCGCGGGCCTGGCGACACTGCTGTTGATCGCCTTATTGTGGCTGCTGGGGACCAACTACGAAAACAACCTGGTACTTGCGCTGGCTCTGCTGCTACTGAGCCTGCTGGTGCTGCTGCCTCTCCATACATTCGGCAACCTGTCCGGTATCCGCCTGCAGCGACTCGATAGCCCGCCCGCCTTTAGTGGGGATTTTGCCGCGCTGCGGATCGCCGTGTCGGGCCGGGGAGGGCGCTCCCGGGAGGGGGTGGAAATTTTCTGGCCAGGGCAGCAGGCGCTGCGGCTGGATTTGATGACGGCGGAAGGGGAAGAGGCTCTGGTCACGTTGCCGGTCAGCGGGCGCGGCCGGGTGCGGCCACCGCGACTCTATATCCAGAGCCGTTTTCCCCTGGGGCTGTTTCGCTGCTGGAGTCGCGTCGACCTTGACGTGGAGTTCCTGGTTTACCCGCAACCCAAGAGCGCCGGGCCCTTGCCGGACAGTGGGGTGGAAGGCGAGGGCGAAGCCCTACACAGGCAGCGCCGGGACGGCGACGATTTCGCCGGACTCAAAAGCTACCGCCCGGGAGACTCTCTGCGGCAGGTGGCGTGGAAGCAGTATGCGGGCGGGCGCGAACTGCACAGCAAGGAGTATCACAGCAGCGCCGATCCGCGACTGTGGCTGGATTGGGATCAACTGGCCGGGCGCGATGTGGAGACGCGCCTCAGTAACTTGTGCCACTGGGCGCTCCAGGCCGAGCGGGAGAACAAGGCCTACGGGCTGCGCCTGCCCGGTGGAAAAATCGAGCCGGGGCTGGGTGTGGAGCACCAGCAGCGGGTGCTCACGGCGCTGGCCCTGTTTCCGGTGCGGGGCCCCAGGTGAATCAGATAGAGAGCTTGTTGCCGCGGGAGAGCCTGCTGTGGATATTTGCCGCGCAACTGGCGGTGCTGACGCCACACTTCCTGCGCCTGCCGGGTTGGCTGGTGGCGGCCTGGGTGCTGGCGGTATTGTGGCGGCTGGATGCCTACCGCGGACGCCGTGAGTTGCCGGGACGTCTGGCCAAGTACATGGCGGTGGGGATAGTGGCAGTGGGGCTGCTGTCGTCCTATCGGCACTGGTTCGCACTGGAGCCTATGGTCGCGCTGCTGGCCATTGCCCTGACCCTGAAAAATCTCGAGTTGGTATCCAGGCGGGATGCTTTTCTGAGCCTGCTGCTGTCTTATTTTGTCGCCGCGACGCTGTTTATTTTCGACCAGTCGATCCCGGTTGCGGTTTACGGTGTGCTGAGCATCCTGGTGGTGACTGCGGCACTGGCGGCCCAGTGTGGCCGCCACAGTGCCCGGCCGCGGCGGGCGCTGGGACTGGCGGCAGCCCTGTTGGCGCAATCGGTGCCACTGATGCTGGTGCTGTTCGTGGTAATTCCGCGGCTGGGGCCCCTGTGGGCAGTGCCGCAGGACAGCGGGGAGGCCACCACCGGCATCAGTGATTCGATGACCCCCGGGGATTTTTCCCGGCTGTCCAAGTCCGACGAGCCGGCGCTGCGGATTAGTTTCGACGGCCCGGTGCCGCCGCCGGAACAGCGCTACTGGCGGGGTCTGGTGTTGTCCCGCTTCGACGGCCGCAGCTGGGGCCGCTATCCCGGCTTTGGCAGCGATGACAGGGGGTGGGGCCAACCGCGCCCGGCGGCTTCGCAATTGCCGGCGGTCGGGCCGCGTTACCGCTACCAGGTGATCCAGGAGCCGACCCACAAACCCTGGCTTTTCGCGCTGGCGCGGCCGCATTCGGATACCGGGGGGGTCGGCGAAACCCGCGACGACCGACTGGTAAAATCGACGCCGGTGTACAGCCGCTTTGCCTACCAGGTGCGCTCCTGGCCGCGGTCTACGCTGCCGGTGCCGGAAGTGCTGAATACCACAGACCGGCGGCGCAACCTGCAATTGCCCCGCGGTGGGAATCCGCGCGCACGGGCCTGGGCGGCGCAACTGCGCGAAAAAAACCTGTCCCCACAACAGGTCTCGCAGCAGATACTGGATTTATTCACCCGCAGCTTTATCTACACACTGCAGCCGCCGGCCCTGGGCGCAGACAGTGTGGATGAGTTTCTGTTTGATAGCAGGCAGGGTTTCTGCGAGCACTTTGCCGGCAGTTATGTGTTTATGATGCGTGCGGCGGGGATACCGGCGCGTGTGGTAGCCGGTTATCAGGGCGGTGAATGGGTGGCGCGGCAGGAGTACCTGTTGGTGCGGGACTATGATGCACACGCCTGGGCTGAAATCTGGATTCCCGCACGGGGCTGGCAGCGGGTGGACCCCACCGCGGCGGTATCGCCGGAGCGGATTCGCGATGGGCTGCAGAGGGCGGCGGCGGATGAGTTTATGCGCGATGCGCTCTTGCCACTGCACCGCATCGCCCTGCTGCATCGATTGCGCCTGGAATGGGACATGCTCAACTACCGCTGGTACCAGACGGTGATCAGCTTCGACAGCGACAGACAGAGAACGCTGTTGCAGCGTATACTGGGAGAAATCTCCCCGGCCCGGCTGGCACTGCTGTTGGCGATACCCGCCGCGGTGGCCCTGAGCATTCTGCTGTTGTGGATTTGGAGCACCGGGCGGGAGCAAAAGCTGCCAGAGGCGCAGCGCCTCTACCGGAACTTCTGCCGCCGCCTGGCCCGGGCGGGCATAGGGCGGCGTTGCGGAGAAGCACCGCGGGACTTCGCCCGCCGGGTGGCGGCTGAGGAACCGGGGCTCGGGCTCATGGCAGACAAGATCACCACCGCATTTGAGATGGCCAGCTACGCCGAGGACCCGCGGGCCGGCAGGCAGCTGCGGCGCCTGCTGCGGAGCTTCCGCCCCCGCCGCCGCTGAGTGCTGTCCGGAGCTGTAATACTGTATACCAACCCCCGGAATTTCCCGATGTCTGTTTCCGCTCTGGCGGCAAGACTGCACAAGTTTTTGCTCGGCTATGCCGGCACCTCGCTCGCCACCGGATTACAGATAATCCTGCTGCCGTGGATTGCGGTGGCGGTGGTGAACTTGCCACCCCTGCAACTGGGCTGGGTGCAGGCATCGGTACTGTTGCCCAATTTGGTGTTGCTGCTGTTTGGTGGCGTGGTCGCGGATCGGCGGGATTCCGCGGCCGTGTCCGCTCTGGCCTGCCTTGGCCTGGCTGTCTGTCACATAGCTTTACTGCTGTATTTTGATATCCGCATTCCGAACCTGGCGGTATTGTTGCTCTATGGCGTGGGTCTGGGCATCTGCACTGCCTTCCTGCAGCCGGCGCGGGACAATCTGGTACAGCGGGGTGTGCGGCCGGTGGGAGAGCGCAGCGCCGGTATCCAGCACACGGTGACCTGGATGATGCTGGCCCAGTACGGTGGCCAGGCGACGGGTATGCTGCTCGCCAGCCGCTTCGACCACTGGGGCGTCGTGACCCTGCTGTCGCTGCAAATCATCGCATTGCTACTGGCGTCAGCGTTTTTCTATGCCCTCAGGTTGCCTGCCCCGGCACCACAGTCGCGGCAACCGCCATCCATGGCCCTGATTCGCGACGGCTTTATCCAGGTCTGGCAGCGGCCGCCACTGCGCGAGCTGGTGGCCCTGGTAGGTTTCAACGGCTTTGTCCATATCGGTGTTTTTTTGGTGGTGTTGCCACTGCTGGCCAACGAATATGGACGCGGCGCCAGCTACTATGCCACCCTGCAGATAGCCTTTATCGCCGGGACAGTGACAGCTACAGTGGTAATGCTGCGGCGCGGTCAGGGAGCGCGGCCGGGGCGCGGTATCCTTATGTGCCTGCTGTACAGTGCGGCGCTGCTGATCGGTATCAGCCTGGGCCCCACACGTTTTGGCCTGCTGTTGCTGTGTTTTTGCTGGGGTGCGGTCGCCGCGGCGTCCGCGGCACTCGGTCGTGCCATTGTGCAGCTGCTGGCACCGGAGGAATTCCGCAGCCGCATTATTTCCATTTACCAGCTTTCCTTGTTCGGTTCCGCCGCGCTGGGGGCGCTCGGCGCCGGTGTGTTGAGTGAATATGCGGCCCCCATTACCACCCTGGCCTGGGCGGGAGTCCTGAGCCTCGCGGCGTTTGCAGTATTGCTGCTGAGCGGCGCCTTGCGGCGCCTATCAGTAGTTGCACAGGAGAAGCTGGACTATTAACCCGGGAATTGCCGGCTTGTTAAAATGGATTTTTGAATTTCAAAATAGTCGATCTGCTATCGTCGGCATCCGCCTTTCGGGTATCCCCGTTGTTGTCCACAATTATCCATAGGGAGCTTCCATCCACTGCCACCCCTTCGGCAAGGCCATACTTTCCGGTGTTGTAGCCCCAGTCGGACGATGTGGCAACCTCCTTGAACGAATAGCAGGGTTTGCTTTCATACTGCTGGGAAAGCTGGCACACCTGATAGTGATTTCTTTCCAGAGCAATGATTTTGTCGTTGTAGGCCTCCAGCCCCGTATAGTCCAGGGGCAGATCTTGTCCGGAAGACTGGGGTTCGGGCTGAACATGGAAAGACGCAGAGCCCCCATCCAGGGCAATAATTCCTCTCGGTTCCCTTTCGGCGGCCAGCAGGAGTGCACCGTCCTGTAGCGTGAGTCCCTCTATGTAGGCATTGTCCTTTTGAAAAAGTCCGGCTTTGTTTCCACTTCGATACAGATCGTCCGCGAGCCATTCCATCTTGCCGGAAGCATCGATTTTCAAAATTGAGAAATAGTACTCACTGGCCAAAAAGGTATTGCCAAATCGGTCACAGGCGATACCTTCCCAATCCATACCCCCGGATATACCGGCCAGTTCCGCCACAAAGCGCCTGAAACGCATTGTGAAACTGAAGTCCTGTTTGGGCGGTGCGGGAATACTGGACAGTGTTTTCCAGGTTTTTACTTCAGCTACCCCCTGTTTGGCTGCCCCCTGCGGGTGGAAAACCAATTTGTAGATTTCCTGTTCATGTTTATCGGAGACAAAGACGATTTCTCCGCTACAGATGGCGAGCCCCGACGGTTGCAGACCCGGTTTTCCATCCACAAGGTAACCTGCCTCAAATTCCAGAGGTTGCTCATCGGCAATGGAAAATGCACTGAATACTATCGCCAATGCGGGCAAAAAAACTGCTTTTTTCATGATGGAAAGTTCATACCTTACTGAAGAATTAGGCGCTTTGCCCATATCGATGTGAATTTTATGGGATAGGATTTTGGTGGATTTTTGGCTTGGCCGTGTTGAGTGCCTTCCTATATGGTCTGACAGCGCACAGTTGTGCTTGTGCACTGCCTGGCAGCGCGGGTGGAATCACAGGGAAATCACTTGTCTTTTAGGATTTCGCGTGCGGCATTGTGTCCCGGTACTCCGGTGACACCGCCCCCCGGGTGGGTGCCTGAGCCGCACAGGTAGAGACCCGCTACCGGCGTGCGGTAGTTGCAATAGCCCATAAATGGGCGGTTGCTCCAAAGCTGGTCGAGCCCCAGAGCGCCGTGAAAGATGTCGCCGCCCACCAGGCCGAATTTGCGCTCAAGGTCCAGGGGTGAGTGGATCTGGCGGGCGATAATGGCATCGCGGAAATTGGGTGCGTATTCGGACACAGCGTCGACAATGGTGTCCGCCGCTGCTTCCCGGCAGTCATCCCAGCTTCTGCCATCCGCCAGTGTCGGTGCGAACTGCTGGCAGAACAAACTGGCAACATGTTGGCCGGGGGGAGCCAGGGAATCATCCACTGTGGATGGAATCAGGATTTCCACAATGGGTTTTTTCGACCAGCCAAATTGTTTTGCATCCAGGTAGGCCTGTTCCAGGTAAGCCAAGTCGGGGCCGATCACTATCCCTGCCTGGTGGTGTTTCTGCAGATGGGTGCCCGGGCGACAGGTGAAATCCGGCAGTTCCGACAGGGCCACATTCATACGGAAAGTACCGGAGGCGACCTTGAAGCCGCGCACCCGGCGTAGGAATTCGTCGTCCAGGTGTTGGGGGTCCACCATGCTGCCGAACAACAGTTTTGGCCCTACATTGGCAACCACCTTGCGCGCCCGAAGGGTGTCGCCGTTGGCCAGGCGCACACCAGAGGCCCGTCCGTTGTCCACACGTACTTTGCTCACCTCGGCACCGGTGCGCACCGTCACGCCGAGCCGCTGGGCCTCTTTCAGCATGGCCTGGGTGATGGCTCCCATGCCACCCAGCGCATGGCCCCAGGCACCCTTGACACCGTTCACTTCACCGAAGACATGATGCAGCAGTACATAGGCGGAGCCGGGGGTGCTCGGCGCCGCATAGTTACCCACTATAGAATCGAATGCCAGGGCAGCCTTCAGGTGGTCATTTTCGAACCAGGCATCCAGTATATCGGTGGCGCTTTTGGTAAACAGGTCCAGCGCGTCCCGCCGTTGGGCCATAGTCAACTGGCGTGCGCGCAGGCCGAAACTGCCGGCCCGCAAGAGGTCCACAAGGCCGCCACCCACGTTGGGGGGTGTGCGCAGCAGCTCCGTGCGCAATATATCGGCGACGGATTCCAGCATCGCGTAGAAGGCGGGCAGGGCAGCGGCATCTTTGCTGGAAAAGCGCGCAATCCCCGCGCTGGTATCCGTAAAGCTGCTGTGGAAGGACAGGCTTTCAGTGTCCGACAGGGGGAAAAAATTGGCTTGTGGGCGCAGCTTTACCCGCAAACCGTGCCGGTGCAGGTTGAGGTCCTCTATCACCTTGGGGTTGAGCAGGCTCACTGTGTAGCTGGCTACAGAGTTGCGAAAACCGGGGTGAAACTCTTCGGTGACGGCCGCACCACCAACGATATCGCGGCGTTCCAATACGGTGACTTTCTGCCCGGCCCTGGCCAGGTAGCAGGCGCAAACCAGGCCATTGTGGCCCCCGCCGACGATCAAAACATCCGTCATAGTCTTTCCCACACAGCATTATTAACTCGGCGATTCAATCGATGATCCTCTATCCATTGGACTGCCGTGTTTGAAAACCTGCACAACTGCACAAAGTTAGTTGTATTTCACAGCTTCGCACCGGCCTAACCCCGGTGACGGCACATCCTTGTATTGCATAAATCCGGCAATTTATTGAGTTGCCGGATTAATAATCATCTGGGGGTTATGCCAGAGATTTCCCTAAAAAGAAACCGGAGAGGGGCAGGTATGTCAATTTGGCTGGGAGAGTCAGAGCCAGAATCTATGGTGGGACGGCCATCGGACGGGTTCTGCACAGCGAACAGGACCAAAGAGGCGGCGCTTTCTGACAGGGGGCTGACTTTAGACAGCGCGTAGAATATTTGTCTGAATATTGCTGTAGATATTGACAGAATAAGGAGACATGGTGGTCGGGGAGGATAATCTTCTGTAGATGTTTACAGCAGGTTCTTCTACTGCTGAAGGTGCGATCGGGGTCTTTTGCGAGAGGACTTTAGGCGTGGGAAAAATAATGAACTAAGCGTCATTATTGATGTAACACCGCGATTGTGTCATTGACAAATTGGCGTAAAAAGCCTCATTCTGCGCGGGCTTCAACTGAAGCCCGACAACAATCATAAATAAAAATAAGGATTATCTTATGCAATTTCCGTGTCGAACCAAGTCCCTCAGCAAGGCGTTCGCTTTCTGCCTGCTCGCCTCTCCCATGATCGCCGATGCACAGAGTGACAAGGCTTTCGAAAACGCCAACAGTAACGCGAATTTCCTGCGCTGCGGCACCAAGCACCCGACCACCGAGGAAGCGGCCCTCAAGGAGCGCCACCTCAGCAATCTGCGCGGCAAGCCTGGCAGCGGTGGCGACAGTGGCTATACGCCTCGCCCCGCCGGCTCTGTGAGCGTGGATGTTCACTTCCACGTGATCACCGACACCAGCAATAATGGCGCATTGTCCAGTGGTGATATCAACAACCAGATGAATGTTCTGAACGCTGCCTTTGCGGACACTCCGTTCACTTTCAACCTGGCTTCCACCACCACTACGGCAAACAATGCCTGGTACAACCTGAACTCCGGCTCCGCTGAGGAAACCGCCATGAAATCCGCGTTGCGGGTGGGTGATGCGACTGACCTCAATATTTACGTGGCCAACATCGGCGGCGGCCTGCTGGGCTGGGCGACCTTTCCCAGCAACTATGCCTCCAACCCGGTGCGTGACGGCGTAGTGGTGCTGACCGGCTCACTGCCCGGCGGCGATGCCGCCCCTTACAATGAAGGGGACACCATGACCCACGAAGTGGGGCACTGGCTGGGCCTGTATCACACCTTCCAGGGTGGCTGTAATGGCGATGGCGACTTTGTTGCCGACACGCCAGCAGAGAGGTCACCGGCAAATGGTTGCCCCGTAGGTCGCGATTCCTGCACCAAGGGTAAGAATGCCAGTGGCCTGGACCCGATCCATAATTTTATGGATTACACCTATGACTCCTGTATGTACGAGTTCACCACCGGCCAATCCAATCGCGCCGACGAGTTGAGCAACGTCTACCGCGGCCTGTAAAAAGCCGGGAAGGGGGGCTTTCCCCCCTTCCTCCACTGGGCTAGACTCCCGGTATGAAAAAAATCCTGCTCGGTTTCCTGATCCTGCTGTTATCTGCGCCTGTGGCCGCCCAGCGGCGCCTGGCAGTTCCGCCCTATCTGACCTGCGATCCCAACCAGCTCACCGCCTGGATGGGCGAGATCCTGCATTTGGATCGCCAGGGCAACAGAATCAGTCTGCGCATGTCGACGGACTTCGACACGCAGGAATCCCTGCAGGTGGACTATCAAACCGAGGCGGCATTGATGGAGCATATGCGGCTGGACGGCGTCCCTTTTTCCCAGGGGGACTGGAGCCGGCTCTACCAGCCGGACGGAAAGTTTCGCGACAAACTGCGGGCCGTAATCTGGCTCTGCGAAGATCGGGAAACTCAACCGGTGATCAACTGGCAGCCGCCCGGATAACCGGCTGTTGCCTTTCCCCAAGACCTGCATCCAGATGGCCCACCCGGTGGCTTTTCGTTGGGAGTGATACCGGCTTCAGTCGATGCCGGTAAATCTCTACCGGTTCCTACATGTCCCAGAGGGAATTGGTCGCCATGGACAGGGTAATGCGCTCTTTGTCCTGAATCTGTTTCAGATCCTCAAAGACTTCCTTTACCTCGGCGGACTCGATAGCGCCGTAAACCGCCTGGTAAAGCTCGGAAAAGTAGCGGTCCACCGCGCGCCCCAGGGTATTGATTTCACTGATGGTGGGTGGATCGCTGAGATCGATATCCCGCAGGAAATCACTGGCTGACTCCTCCTGGGTGTATTGCAGCCAGGTTCGCATCACCTTGAGCTGTGCGACGTCGCTGTAGTTGGCCAGATTTCTCGCCATGCGCTGCTCGTGTTCCAGCATGTGCCTGAGTAGTAACTGGGTGCGGTTGTCCGGCGATTTTTGCAGCAGTTGTTGGTAGAGATCCGCCATATCCAAATGGAACTTCTCAGCGTCCTTGAGCACCTCACATGCCTGCTTGAAAGTTTTCATGGGCCTGCCTCTCGGTACTGTGTCAATATGGGGTTGCGGCACTAGAGTGTAGATGGTCTCGCATGGAGCGCTCCTTCGCTAGGGTTTTCATCAATTGATCCAGTCGATCAGGGTTTGGGGAAATATGCCGAAAACCAACAGACAGGCGGATAGGCATATCAATAATATCTGCCCGGACAGTCTGATCTGTAGGTTATTTGCAGTTAAGAGCAAAAGCGGACTTTCCCTGTCATCCTTTTGCATCATGGTGAGCATTAGTTTCAGATAGTAGAAGAGTCCCAGGGCGCTGCCGAGCACCACGGCGCCCAGAAGCAGCCAGAGGCCGGCCTGAACGCCGGCGGCAAATATATAGAATTTGCCGATAAACCCGATGGTGAGCGGTATCCCCGCCAGAGAGAGCAACATCGCCGCCAGGCAGCAGGCCAGCCAGGGCGAGCGCCAGAAAAGTCCGCGATAGTAGCTGCGCTGGAAGGGATCTGTCACAGCGTCTCCCGGCTCTGTCCCACTGTCCGGGGCATTTGACCAGGCCGCATCCGCCACCAGGCTGACCACGGCAAAAGCCCCCAGGGTGGTCACCACATAGGCCACCAGGTAATAGGCCACGGCTTCCACCCCAAATGCCGTGGCGCCAAACATCAGCGCCACTATGAGGTAGCCGATGTGGGCGATAGAGGAGTAGGCCAGCAGCCGCTTGATGTCGGCCTGCATCAGCGCCAGCAGGTTTCCGATTAACATGCTGGCGATCGCCAGCACCACCAGCATATTGGAGATCACCGGGAATGCCAGCAGGTCCAGTTGCGCCAGCAGGCGCAACAAAATTGCGATTACGGCCCCCTTGCCCACAGTGGCGATCAGGGCGGTGACCGGTGTCGGTGCACCCTGGTAGACATCCGGTGTCCAGATGTGAAAGGGCACCAGTGACAGTTTGAATGCAATGCCGACCAGCAGAAGGATTAAGCCGCTGGGCAGGAGAACACCGCCGTCTGTCCGGGCCACTGCACTTGCGACGCCGGTGAAATCCAGGGTGCCGGAGGCGGCATAAATCAGCGCTATGCCAAACAGGCCGAGGGCTGTGGACAGGGCTGACAGCAGCAGATACTTGAGGCCGGACTCCAGGGAGTAGGTCCTCTCCCGCTCGGACGACTTGACTCCGGTGACCGCGAATCCCAGCAGTGGATAGAGGGCCAACCCCATCAGCTCCAGGGCGAGAAACAGGACCGCAAAGTGACTGGCAAAAGTCAGGGTACAGGCGCCCAATAACACCAGCAGCAACAGTATGTAGAACTCCTCCGCCAGGTCGCCGCTGCCAGTGGTGTGAGAACAGCGTTGGCGCAGGTGGTTGAACCCCAACACCGCTACCGCGACGGCAGCCAGCAGCATCAGCACCGAGATAAACAGTGCCGTATGGTCAACCAGCATCAGACTTGTGACAGAGATGGATTGGGTGTCCAATTGCTGCAGTTGACGGGCAGCGCTGTAGCAGGCGTAAATAGTTGCGGTGAGAATCAGCAGGCTGCTGGCCAGGGCCCTGCGGTGTCCGCGCCAAAAGGAAACCTGGAGCAACAGCAGGGTGATGCCGGCTGTGAGTACCAGTAGCGGCAAAATACCGTGGAGTTCCTGCAGGTTCATTTCAATCCCCTTTGCTCTGCGCGACCTGGCGTGACAGTTTGGGTGGTGCAGCCTGACTGCTATTGATCGGCGCGCCCTGCAAGGGTTGTATCGAACCGGCAACGGCGGGTGCGCTGATGTCGAACACCGGTTGCGGTCGCAGGCCGAGCAGCACCAGTGCCACAGCGAGAAACAGCAACGCAGCGGTTTCCCGCAGGTTGAGATCGGCCAGGGCTTGCGCTTTACCCGCTTCCGGCGGGGGCCCGCGGCGCTCGCCAAAGAAAGCCCGTTGCATCATCTGCAGGGCGTACATGGCCGCACCCACCAGGCCGATGGCAGCCACCACCGCAATGGTCCGGTTGCTGTCGAAGGTGCCCAGCAGCACCATAAATTCGGCGATAAAGTTGCCGAGCCCCGGCAGGCCCAGGGAGGCAACGGCAAAAAACAGCGCAATGGCGGCCAGTTTCGGCACCTGGCTCCAGAGATCCCCCATCAATTCCATGTCGCGCGTATGCAGTCGGTGTTGCAAGGCGCCTACCAGTGCAAACAGCGCCGCTGTGCTCACGCCGTGGGCCAGCATCTGCATCACTGCGCCCTGGATCGCAACCGTATTCAGCGCATAGAGCCCCAGGAGCACGAAGCCCATATGGCTGACACTGGAATAGGCCACCAGTCGCTTCATATCCCGTTGCGCGAAGGCCAATACGGCCCCGTACACTACGCCTATGGCACCGATGGTCATTGCCATGGGGGCAAAGGCCGCGGAGGCCTGGGGAAACAGCGGCAGGGTGAAACGCAGCAGCCCGTAGGCGCCGGTTTTCAGCAGTATCGCCGCCAGCAGGATACTCCCCGCCGTGGGCGCCTGGGTGTGTGCGTCCGGCAGCCAGGTGTGCACCGGAACTGCGGGCAGCTTCACCACAAAGGCGACGAAGAAACCGAGCATCAGCCAATACCCCGTCTGGGGAGAGAACTGGGCCGCGAGGAGATCCCGGTAGTTGAAGGTGACCACACCAGTGTTTTCGAAGTGGACATAGACCAGGCCCACTATCGCCATCAACATCAGCAGACTGCTGGCCTGGGTAAAGATAAAGAATTTGATCGCCGCAAATATCCGCTGTTCATAGCCCCAGATGGCGATCAGCAGCAGCATGGGGATCAGCATTACTTCCCAAAAGAAAAAGAACAGAAACAGGTCCATAGCGGTGAACACGCCCACCACGCCGGCGAGGGTCCACAGATAATTGAAATAGAAAAACCCGCGGCGGAAACTGACCTCCCGCCAGGTCACTATCAGACCAAATAAACCCATCAGTAGCGTCAGCAGGATCAGCAGAAATCCCAGGCCGTCCAGGGCCAGGAAAAAGCTGATACCGAAACGCGGGATCCAGCTCAGTTGCAGGCTGTCCCACCATAGCCCTGCGGGCGCCGCGGTCATGTCCGCGGTGGCGAGGCCCCAGTAGCGCAGCAGCAGTATCGTTGCACCGGCGATAGCCAGCAGGGAGATCCACTGGCTGCTGCCGCGCAGGTGGCGTTCCCCCCACCAGGCGAGGATGCCACCGGCAAAGAGGAGCGAGATGATTGCCAGTATTGTCATAGGGCCACCAGTAGGGCGAGGAACAGAATAGAGCCGGCCACCAGCGTGGCCATATACCAGCGCACCTGGCCGTTTTGCGAGGCGGCAAAAAACAGGTTTAGTTGCCGGCTGGCGTAGGCGGAGCCTTTGTACACACTGTCGATAATGTCATTGCGATTGAGGTGTGCCAGCGCCAAAACGGGTCTTGCCAGTAGCTGCTCATAGAGCCAATCGAAGCCCCAGCCGTCGCGCCAGAAGGTTTGCAACCGGGCCGGAAGCTGAGTGGGTACCGGGCGCCGCAGGAACAACCGCCAGGCGATGGCCAGCCCCACAAGTGGCGCTGCGATGGCTAGGGTCTCCGCCAAGAGGGGGGCGTGTCCCGAAGCGGCCTGTCCGAACACCGCCTGTAGTGGCGGTGTCAGCAGCCCTCCCAGCAGCGCCAGTGCGCTCAGCAGCAGTAATGGCAGTGCCATGGCAGGGGTGTTTTCATCCTGGCAGCGGACCGAAGCGCTGCCATCGCGGCCGAAGAACACCAGAAACAGCAGTCGAAAACTGTAGATACCGGTGATCAGGGCGCCCAGTACCCCGGCCAGCCAGAGGCCGCTGAACCCCTGCTGCGACTGCCAGGCTAGGATAAGAATCTGGTCCTTGCTGAAAAAGCCGGAGGTGAAAGGGAGTGCGGCGAGACAGGCACAACCGATGGTAAAACAGATAAACGTAAACGGGATTTTTTTGCGCAGGTTGCCCATGGCAAAAATATTCTGCTCGTGGTGCAGGCTGAGAATCACTGAGCCGGCGGCCAGGAACAATAGGGCCTTGAAAAAGGCGTGGGTCATCAGGTGAAAAATCGCCCCGGACCAGGCGCCCACTCCCAGGGCCAGGAACATATAGCCGATCTGGCTAATGGTGGAGTAGGCCAGCACCCGCTTGATATCGGACTGCACCAGGGCGCTGCACCCGGCGAGCAGCAGCGTGAGGGCGCCGACCCAGGCAACGGCTGTCAGGGCAATCTCGGATTGAGTGAACAGGGGGTGCATTCGGGCGATCAAATACACACCGGCGGTGACCATGGTCGCCGCGTGGATCAGGGCGCTCACCGGGGTGGGGCCGGCCATGGCGTCGGGCAGCCAGGTCTGCAGCGGTAGCTGGGCCGATTTGCCCACTGCCCCGCCCAGCAAAAGCAGCCCCGCGATAGTGATTGTGGTGGGGTCCACCGCGGGTTGCACCACTGCATCGTTGAGTTCGCGAATGCTGAGGGTGGCAAACTGATCGAATAACAGGAAGAGCCCGATAGCCATGGCGGTATCGCCCACCCGGGTGACGATAAACGCCTTGCGAGCGGCGGCGCCATTGGCCGGGTCGCGATACCAGAAACCAATCAGCAGATAGCTGCACAGGCCCACGCCCTCCCAGCCCAGGTACAGCAATACCAAATTGTCCGCCAGTACCAGTACCAGCATGGCGGCGACAAACAGGTTGAGGTAGGCGAAGTAACGGCGGTAGCCGTCGTCGCCGCGCATATAACCGGCGGAGTACAAGTGGATCAGAAAACCGACCCCGGTGATGACCAGCAACATCACCATGGTGAGCCAGTCCGCAACAAAACCGAACTCCAGTTGCAGGTTGGCAACCCCTATCCAGTTCCACAGGGACAGCTGCAGCTCCGCCTCCGGCGCACCTAAAAATACACCGGCCGCCAGATAGAGGCAGATCAGCGCCGCCAGGCCGACGCTGCCGACGCCGATGATGGCGCTCACCAGTTCCGCAGGCTCGCGCCGGCTGCACAGGGGGATCGCCGCGAGCAGCACAAAGCCCGCACAGGGCAGCAGGGGTATCCACAAAAGCAGTTGGTGCATGTCAGCCTCGCAACCAGTTGAGACGGTCTATGTCGACTGTGTGCCGGCTCCGGTAAAACTGGAGCACCAGGGCGAGGGCTATGGCAATTTCCGCCGCCGCCAGAGTGATGACAAACACGAACATCACCTGCCCATCGGCATTGCCCCAGTGAGATCCGGCGACCACAAATGCCAGTGCCGCGGCATTGGTGCAGATTTCCACGCTCATCAACATAAAGATGATGTTGCGGCGGATCAGCAGCCCCGCCAGACCGAGACAAAACAGCATCGCGGCCAGGGCTAGTCCCTGGTACAGGCCCACCGGGCCCAGGGCGTCAATCCACATGGTCCATCTCCCCGAGGTTATGGCGACTGGGTCGCGCCAGATGGAATGCTCCGACAAGGCCCGCCAGCAACAGCATGGAGGCCAGCTCTACCGCCAGCAGGTAACGGCTGAACAAGGCTATGCCCACTTCCTTGGCTCCCACCCGGTGATGTGTAGGATCACCGCCGCCGGCATCTGCAAACAACAGCCATAGCATTTGCAGTAGCAGCAGCCCCGACAGCAGGCCGGGACCGACCCACCCCCGCGGCTGCATCCACTGATTTTCCTGCGCCACCGCCGCATCCCCCTGGTTGAGCATCATGATGACGAAGATCATCAGCACCATGATTGCACCGGCGTAGACGATGACTTCCAGGGCTGCGGCGAAGGGCGCGCCGAACTGGTAAAAAATTACCGCCACCGCCAGCAGAGAGACGATCAGGTAGAGCAGCGCGTGTACCGCGTTGCGACTGAAAATGACCAGCGCGGTGGAAATCAGCGCGATGATCGCGACGAAGTGGAAAGAAATGCCCGGCATTTCGATGACTCCAGGTCGGTTATTGTTGTGCGCAGCCCACACCCTTTTTCACAGGTTCAGGCTTTTGACATCAATGGGGGCGGCTTCATTTTCCGCCTGTCCCTTGGCCTTGGCCCCGATCGCTTTGCCGGCGACCTGGTAAAAACTGTATTCGTGGTATTTCCCCGGCCCGTTGATCAACAGGTCCTCTTTTCCGTACACCATGTTCTGGCGATCGTACTCGCACATCTCGAAATCCGGTGTCAGCTGAATGGCGTAGGTGGGACAGGCGTCCTCACAAAGGCCACACATGATGCAGCGGGAGAAATTGATGCGAAAAAACTCCGGCCGCCAGCGGCCGTCTGTATCCTCGGTTTTTTGCAGTGAGATGCAGTCCGGCGGGCAGGCAACCGCGCACAGGTTGCAGGCCACACAGCGCTCTTCGCCGTCCGGATCCCGGGTCAGCACAATGCGCCCGCGATAGCGTGGGGCCAGGTAGGGTTTCTCATCCGGGTACTGCACAGTGGCGTTGCGGCTGAACAGGTGTTTGAACACCAGCCACATGCTGCGCAACTGGCTAGCCAGCATAGGGTGCCTCCAGGTCTAGTTGAGCCACAGCAGAATTCCTCCTGTCGCGAGCAGGTTGAACAGGGCAAGGGGCAGCATCACCGTCCAGCCGAAGCGCATCAGCTGGTCGTAGCGCGGGCGCGGCAGGGCGGCGCGCAGCAGAATAAACAGCATCACCAGAAAAGCGGTTTTCAGGCAAAACCAGAAGAGGGGCGGCAACCAGGGTCCCAGCCAGCCACCGAGAAACAGTGTGGTTATCAGAGCGGAGGTCAAAATGACAGAGAGGTATTCCCCCACAAAGAACATGCCGAATTTCATGCCCGAATACTCGGTGTGGAAACCGGCGGTGAGTTCGTGTTCGGCCTCTGGCAGATCGAAAGGCAGGCGGTGGCTTTCGGCGATGCCGGCGATGAAAAACACCAGGAAGCCGGCGAATTGCGGCACTATGTACCAGCCATTTTGCTGCGCCGCTACTATGTCGCGCAGATTGAAGGACCCGGCCAGCATCACCACGCCCATCAGGCTGATGCCCATAAACACTTCGTAGGATACCGTCTGTGCGCCGGCCCTGAGACCGCCCAGCAGGGCGTATTTGTTGTTTGACGCATAGCCGCCGAGTATCACGCTGTACACTGCCAGGGAGGTCATGGCGATAAAGAACAGCAGGCCGATATTGAGGTCGACAACGCCGATGGTGGGGGTGATGGGAATGACCACGAACCCCAGGAGCATCGCCGCCATAACGATGGTCGGGGCGATAATGAATACCGGAATGTCGGCGAAGCGGGGGACAAAGTCCTCCTTGAAAAACAGCTTGATCATATCCGCCACAACCTGCAGCAGCCCGAAGGGGCCCACCCGGTTAGGGCCGGGGCGGTCCTGCCAAAATCCCAGCAGTCGCCGTTCACCCCAGGTGAGCAGCGCCGCCAGCAGTACCACTGTGACCAGTATGCCGACTATGTGCAGCAGGTTGATGGAAGCCGGGCCTGTCATCGAACATCTCCGCTGTGAGTGGTGTCTTCGGCGACCAGTGCTTCCACTTGCCCTTCAACGGGCAGGGCGGCGGAGAATGCCTGGCTGTGGGGAAGTCCGCAGGACACCGCCAGGATACCCTCGGGCTGCTCGCCGGATATCCGCGCATCCACTTTAAGAATTTCCCGACCCACCGACAGGCGCAGTCGGCCGCCGTCGTCCACCTTCAGCCGCGCGGCGTCGCGGACGCTGATAAGAGCGAAAGGCGGCGGCAGGATACTGGCGATGGAAGTCGCGCTGTTGCTCAGTTCCCCGGAGCCGTACAGCCGGTACAGCGGCACCAGCCGCTCTGCGTGAGAATCTATGGGGGGGCCATCCCCTTGCCAGCTCCAGGGAGGGATGGGCTCTGCGGCCCTTTGCAAACGGATATCCGGAGGCGCGCTTTTACGCGGCCCCCCCACACCCTCCTGAAACTTGTACAGCGATTGATTCGAATTCCAGCCCGGAGCCCAGATGCTGGCCTGCAGGGGCGATCTGTTGGCGTTGTGAATACCCTCCATACTGAAACTGAGGGGCGCGTCCGGGTCTCTGTGCGGTGGCATTTCCGCCACTTCGGCCTCGGCGTGGATGGCGGTGCGTCCGCTGTAGCGGTGGCTCTGGCGGGCAGTCTTCATACCCTCGATACGGAAATTCTCGTCCGGGCCGAGATCTGCCAGAGATACGAACTGGGGAAAGGCCACAACCAGGGCGTCGGTGACCTGTGGTGCGTGCTGCCAGTCGGGGAATACTGGGGACGAATCGCCCCCGGTCCGGCACAGGGCCGCCGCGTCGGCCAGCCAGCGCCAGCTTTCCTGAATAAAGCCGACGCCCTCATAGACTGTGTAGAAGCGCTGCGCCTGCCCGTTGCTATTGATATAGGTGCCCTGGGATTCTGCGGTGGCGGCGGCGGGAAAAATCAGGTCGGCGCAGCGTGCGGTGGCGTTAAACAGGCTGTCCAGCAGAATGACCTGGTCCGCCTGTGCAAACAGTCTGTCCAGCAACTGTGGGTCGGCTCTGCGGGTGAGATCGTTTTCCAGGACCACCAGGGTTGTGGGCAGGGTGCCGGCATCGCCATCCAGCACCAGCTGCTCCAGGCTCCCCTTTTGTGGCGCAAACATCTGCGCTATCCCGAGGCTGTTGACTTCCGGGCATACCAGGTAGGTAGCACAGGGGGAGCGCCGCACCTCCCCAAGCGCCGCGGCCAGGGTGCCGGCGCCCTTGAGAATACCTTCGTCGCGGCTGCTGCATCCGGACACTATCAGCGGATGCGCGGCAGTCTTCAGAATCTGCGCTGTGCGCCGCGCCAGGGCGATTTGTTCCGGGCCGGCTCCGTCTGCTTCCGGTTCGCGCTCCAATACCAGCTCGGCCACCATAAAGGCGAATCGGGCCGTCTGTTCCGGCGTGCCGAGCAGTGTTTCCGCGACAAGATCCACACAGGCGGGGGCGTAACTGCCGGCGAAGATGACCGGTGTCAGCGGTTCGCTCAGCTGCCGCACTGCGGCGTCCTGCCACAGCGGAATGCCCAGGGCTTCAGCCTCTCGCCGCTGTACATTGCGCGCCGCCTGCCGCACGGCCAGGGAAATGCGGGGAGCGGTATTGTCCAGGTCCTCACCGAGGATCAGTACAGCATCCGCTTCCTCTATCTCCGGTGTTGAGGGGCTGAACACCCTCGGGTCCCGCTGAATGGTGTCCACCAGGTGCAGCAGGTGCAGGTCCGGCGCCGCCAGTCCGCTGTAGAAGTTGTCCGGGCTCACCAGTTGCCTGAGGGCGAAGTTGTTTTCCAGTGAGCTGCGGGGAGAGCCGATGCCGACCAGGCGGCGCTGTGATTCTCCCGCCGCGTCCAGTGCCGCAGCAAATTGTTGCAGTGCTCTGGCCGGGTCGATTTCCCGGTGCAGTTTGTCGCCGCTGGCGGCGGTGCTGCCGATCAATTCGCTTTGCCGGGCGCACAGTGCGCCTTTGATGCGCCCGGCGCTGTTGACATAGTCGTAGCCAAAGCGCCCGCGATCACACAGGAAGTAGCCGTTGATGTCGCGGTTGAACAGGTTGACCACCCGGCGCAGGGTGTCGCCGCCGTTGCCGGGCTGGCGCGCGCCCGGGGCTGTGTTGCACCCAACGGCGCAGTGCTCGCAGACCGAGGGTGCGGTTTGCAGGTCCCACTTGCGGACAAAGTGTTGGCTGAAGGTTTTGTCGGTGAATACGCCGGTGGGGCAGACTTCCACCAGATTGCCGCTGAAGCCGTTTTCCAGCAGTCCCTCCCGCGGGCGGCCAAAGTAAATCTGGCTGTTGCGTCCAAGGGCTTCCAGGTCGGTACCGCCGGCGTAGTCCCGGTAAAAACGCACGCAGCGATAGCAGGTGATACAGCGATTCATCTCGTGGTTGATGAAGGGGCCCAGATACTGGTTTTTGTGGGTGCGTTTCAGCCCCCGGTAGCGCCGCTGGGTGTGGCCGCTCATCTCGGTCATATCCTGCAGGTGGCACTCCCCGCCCTCCTCGCACACCGGGCAGTCGTGGGGGTGGTTGGTCATGAGATCTTCGATGATGCCGCCGCGAAATTCCCGCGCTGTCTCTGCCTCCACACCGTAGATTCCGCCATCCTTCACCTGGGTCATGCAGCCCATGACCAGTTTGCCCTGCCGGTCGTCCTTATCCCGGTATTCGATCAGTGCACACTGGCGGCAGGCGCCCACCGAGCCCATGGCCGGGTGCCAGCAGAAATAGGGCAGGTCAATATCCAGCGACAGGCAGGCACTGAGAAGGTTCTGCCCGTCGCCTATTTGGTACTCCTTGCCGTCTATGGTGATGTTCGGCATCTATCCGGGTCCTTGCTAGCCGGTGGTTCTGTGCTCGATCGCCTGCACCCTGTCGTAGGGGCAACAGCCGCCGGTGACGTGATCGATAAAATCCTGTGCGAACATTTTCAGCGCACTCTGCAGAGGTTCCGCGGCACCCGGGGCGAGGGCGCAGAAGGTGTTGCCGGGTCCCATACGCTGGGCCTGTTCCTGCAACAGCCGCAGGTCCTCGCGACTCCCGTGGCCGAACTCGATCCGCTCCAGCAACTGCACCACCCACGGCAGTCCGTCGCGGCAGGGGGTGCACCAGCCACAGGACTCGCGGGCGAAAAAGCGGGAGAGATTGAGTACCATCCCCACCGGGCAGGTCTGGTCGTCCAGCACCGTGATGGTGCCGGTACCCATGCGGCTGCCGGCCCTGCCGATTACGTCGTAGTCCATTGGCAGGTCCAGGTGTTCCGGGCCGAGGAAATCGGTGGAGCCGCCGCCGGGCAGAAAGCCCCTCAGGTTCAGGCCGTCGAACATGCCGCCGGCGTGTTCTTCGATAATTTCCCGTATCGGTGTCCCCATGGGCAGTTCCCAGGTACCTGGGTTTTTCACCATGCCACTGACGCCGAACAGTTTGGTTCCGGAATCCTGGCCGCGCCCCAGGGAGCGATACCAGCCGGCACCCATCTCGATCAGATCGGGAAGGTTGCAGAGTGTCTCGACGTTGTTGACTACTGTGGGCCTGCCCCATAGACCGCTGACCTGTGGAAAGGGGGGTTTGGCCCGGGGGATAGCCCTTCTGCCCTCCAGCGCGTTCAACAGCGCTGTTTCCTCGCCGCAGATGTAGTTGCCGGCACTGCGGTGTACATGGATAGTCAGGCTGTAGTCGCGGCCCTGTATCTGTTTGCCCAGCAGGCCGGTGGCAGTGGCGGCGGCGATGGCTTCCTGCAGACGCGTTGCGGCCAAATGGTATTCACCGCGAATAAAGATGTAGGCGCTGGTGGCGCCGATGGCGTAGGCGGCGATGGCCATTCCCTCGATCAACAGATGTGGGTCCCGCTCCATCAACAGCCGGTCCTTGAAGGTGCCCGGTTCCATCTCGTCCGCATTACAGACCAGGTATCTGATCTCGGGGCCCTGCCCGACGGGCGGAACGAAACTCCACTTCAGGCCAGTATTGAATCCGGCCCCGCCGCGGCCGCGCAGACCAGCGTCCTGCACGGTGGTGACGATGTCTTGCGGAGACATGGAGAGGGATTTAAGCCAACCCCGATAGCCGCCATTGTCGCGATAACGGTCAATATCCGCAGCTACGTTTTCCGTGCCGATATTTTTAGTCAGGGGCTTGGTCAGCATGGTGGTGTTTCTTATCTTCCAGGATTTTCTCGATGCTGCGCTCATCGAGGTTGCTGTACGTCTCCTCGCCGATCATCATCACCGGCGCCTTGTCGCAGTCCCCCAGGCAGGGGGTTTCCAACAGCGTGAAGAGGCCATCGGGGGTGGTTTGTCCGGGCGCGATCTGGAGCCGCTGTTCTATGTTTCTCTGCAGCTGCTCGCAGCCTTTGATCCAACAACTGACACTGTTGCACAACAGGATCACTTCCCTGCCCACCGGCTGGCGAAAGATCAACTGAAAAAAGGTGGCGACACCCTCCAGTTGCGCGACGGGGATCTGCAGATAAGCGGATACGGCCTGCAGGGCCTCGTCCGACACCCAGCCGCGATGTTTCTGCACGATACGCAGCGCTTCCAGTCCCACCGAGGCTTTGGTTTCATAGTGCGCAAACTCCGCGTCGATCTCCCTTCGCTCTGCTTCACTCAGGGAGCTGCCGCCGGGCCTGGCTGCTGTGTTGTGCTCCATCAGATCGATCACTTCCGCTTCTTCGAAGGTACTGGTCATTGTGCGCCCCTATCGGTCCACGTCCGCCATGACGAAATCGATGCTGGCAATAATGGCAATCAGGTCCGCCACCAGCAGGCCATTGCTCATCAGCGGAATCATCTGCAGGTGGGGGAAGGAGGGGGTCCGGATGCGCGTCCTGTAGGCGCTGGTGCCGCCGTCGCTGACAATCTGGTAGCTGTTGATGCCCTTGGTGGCCTCCACCGCAAAAAAGGTTTCGCCGGCCGGCATCACCGGCCCCCAACTGTTGTTGAGGAAGTGCTGAATCAGCGTTTCTATGTCGTGCATGGTGCGCGCTTTACGCGGCGGCGTGGCCAGCGGGTGATCCGATTTGTAGGGACCCGGGGGCATGTTTTCCAGGCACTGGCGAATGATGCGCAGGCTCTGGTGGATCTCCTCAACCCTTACCCGGCAGCGGTCGAAGCAGTCGCCACCGTCAAAAACCGGCACATCGAATTCGAAGTTCTGGTAACCGCTGTAAGGGCGGCGCTTGCGCAGGTCCCACTCCAGTCCGGTGGCGCGCAGACCCGGCCCGGTGATTCCCCACTCCAGCGCCTCACTGGTGTCGTAGACGCCGATACCGCGGGTGCGCCGCTGCAACAGCTTGTTGTCCAGCACCATGGCTTCGTATTCGCGCAGCCGCGCGGGCATGTAATCGAGAAACTCGCGGATCATGGCCTCCCAGCCGCGCGGCAGGTCCTGCGCCACACCGCCAATGCGAAACCAGGCGGGGTGCATGCGTCCGCCGGTAATGGCCTCGATGATCCCGAACAGCTTCTCCCGGTCCACAAACATATAGAACACCGGCGACATCTGCCCAACGTCCTGGGCAAAGGTGCCGTAAAAAACCAGGTGGCTGGAGATGCGGAACAATTCGCACAGCATCACCCGGATGGTTTCCGCCCGCGGCGGCACGGTTATTCCCGCCAGTTGTTCCAGTGCCAGCACATAGGGCAGGTTGTTCATAACACCGCCGAGATAGTCGATGCGGTCGGTGTAGGGGATATAGGTGTGCCACGCCTGGCGCTCGGCCATTTTCTCCGCGCCGCGGTGGTGGTAGCCGATATCCGGCACCGCATCGACAATCCTCTCGCCATCCAGTTGCAGTGCAACGCGAAAGACTCCGTGCACACTGGGGTGGTTGGGTCCCAGGTTGAGAAACATGAATTCGGCGCTGTCGCTGGCCCGCGCCATGCCCCACTGTTCCGGGCGGAACAGCAGTGCCTCCTGCTCAGCGTTTTGCTTGTCCGCGGTTAAAGTGAAGGGGTCTTCCTCAGTGGCGCGGGCGTGATGATCCTTGCGTAGCGGATGGCCCTCCCAGGTCTCGGGCATCATGATGCGCCGCAAGTGGGGGTGGTCCGTGAAGTGGATGCCAAACAGATCCCAGACCTCGCACTCATACCAGTTGGCGTTGGGCCAGATTCCGGTGACCGACGCTATGGCCAGCGCCGATTCCGGCAGCGCCACTTTTATCCGAATGAACAGATCGCGCTCCACCGAAAGCAGTTGATAGACCAGGGTAAAGTCGCTCTGGGGCTGCTGCTTGGGCCCCGCGTCCCGGTTGATCCGCAAGCGCTCATCTATGGCGGTGAGGTCGTAGAGCATGGGGAAGGGGCGGGAGATTTCGCTCTTGAGAAAGCGCAGCAGTGGCAGCAGTCGCTGCCGGTCTACCCACAGGGTCGGCATAGCCGTGTAGTCCGGCTGCAGCCAGTAGCTGTCGCTGGGGCTCTCCGCACGCAGGTCGCTGACGAATGCTTCGGCGGCGGCGCGGTATGGACTCTGGCTGAAAACGCTGGCGGCGATCACGCTGCTCATGGCCGCTTAACCTAAACGCTGTCGGGTGTGCGCAGCGTTTCGGCGCGCATACGCCTGTCGCGGTGCAGGTCCCGCTGACTCGGCTTGGGAACTTGGCGCTGGCCCTGATCGTCCACCACCCAGCTGAGGGGGCGGCGGTCGGAGGCGATGGATTTTTGCAACAGGGTGAGGCCCTGCATGAGTGCCTCGGGGCGCGGCGGGCATCCGGGCACATAGACGTCCACGGGCAGAAAACGGTCCACACCCTGTACCACACTGTAGATGTCGTACATGCCGCCGGAGTTGGCGCAGGACCCCATGGAAATCACCCAGCGCGGTTCCATCATCTGTTCGTAGAGGCGCTGCAGCACTGGGGCCATTTTGATAAATACGGTACCGGAGATGACAATCAGGTCCGCCTGCCTGGGTGTTGCGCGAATCACTTCTGACCCAAAGCGGGAAATATCGTGTCGGCTGGTAAAGGCGGTGGCCATCTCCACATAGCAGCAGGACAGGCCGAAATTGAATGGCCAGAGGGAATTTGCGCGACCCCAGGCGACCAAATCCTCCAACTTGGTGAGGAGAATATTTTTTTTGATTTCCCGGGAAAAGCTATCGCCGTTGGCGGCAATCAGATTGTCTTCCGTTTCGACTTTGCTCAACTGCCAGCGCATATTGGATTCCTTTCGCTAGTCTGGAAATTACTTTTCCGGGTGTCGCCCGTCCCCGACGAGGCTTTGTTGTCTTCCGCCCCAGTCGAGCGCACCGAGGCGCCACAGATAAATCAGTCCGACCAGGAGTATGAATATAAAGATCGCCGCTTCGATAAAGCCCATCAGGCCGGTTTCCCGAAAAGCGATGGTCCAGCTGAACAGGTAGATCGCTTCCAGGTCGAAGACGATAAACAGAATGGCGACCAGGTAGTAGGCTACCGAAAGGCGCAGGCGGGCACCTCCCTGGGAGACAATGCCAGATTCGTAGGGTTCGTCGGTGGCGGGGTCGCGCCGTCGCTGGCCGAGAAAGTGGGATGCCACCAGCATCAGCAGAATCAGGCCTAAAACCGCGAGCGCATAGGCGAGCAGGGGCCAGACGTCCGGGTCGAGCTGGGCTGGGTTATTCAACTTTTTCTTCCCCCGTTATTTTTTTGTCGCCTGTCCGCGCTTTGGGGTTGGACGCAGGTGGCGCAAAATCGCTCTTGTGCAAAGATCGGAAAGGACTGGGGTTGCTACTTGGGTCCCGACTCAGCCACTGCCTGCTGGCGCAAAACTTTTTATAAAAACCGCGAATCCCGTGGATTTACCCAGGGAGTCATTCAAATTTTATGGCCGTCCGTCTTTCCCGAAAATACTTTTTGTCGTGCAGGCCTTTTTATAAAGGCTAAAAGGGTTTTACGCCAGAGGCGCCATAGAATGTTTGACTCTTTTGAAGTCCATGCATATGAAGAAAAGTTCTGTAGTTTCGTGCGACATCTGTCGGGGGAGGGGGGAGGTGACAGACCCGGTGGTGGTTTTTTGGCGCTGGGTTCGACCACCGCCGCTAGGCTCACGTCGGTGGCAGTCTCAAGGCAATGCGCCCGGCGTCGATGGTGGCCAGGCGCATGGCTAACAGCGGAGCCCTCTGGGCTGCAAAGGTGTCTCAGAGACCGCTGAGCTGTTGCAGTTTCTCGCGCAGGCGGTCATAGGCACTTTGCATGTCCGCCAGTTTGTTTTTTTCCTTGGCAACAACCTCTGCCGGCGCCTTGTCCACGAATTTGGGGTTGTTGAGTTTGCCTTGGACCCGCGTGAGGTCTTTTGCCAGTTTGTCGATTTCCTTTTGCAGGCGAGTGCTCTCGGCATTGACGTCAATCAGACCGGCCATGGGTACCAGCAGCTCCATGTCACCCACCAGTGCGGTGGCAGAGGCGGGCGCGGATTCACCGGCATCCAGACAGGAGATGCTTTTCAGGCTGGCCAGTTTGGTGAGCAGGCTCCGGGCCTGATCCAGCAGTTCCCGGTCGCGGCTGGAGCCTCCGCGCAGCAGCAGCGGGATTTTTTTCGCCGGGGAGATATTCATTTCGCCGCGGATGTTGCGCACACCTTCGATCACCTGTTTCAGCCAGCCGACCGCGGCTTCCGCTTGCTGGTCAAATTTGTTTGCATTGGGCTGCGGGTAGGGCTGCAGCATGATGGATTCGCCTCCGCTGCCGGCCAGGGTCTTCACCCTCTGCCAGATTTCCTCGGTAATAAAAGGCATCAGCGGGTGCGCCAGGCGCAGCAGGGTTTCCAGTACGCGGATCAGGGTGCGGCGGGTACCTTTTTTCACGGCGGCCGCAGCGGTTTCGTCCCAGAGTACCGGCTTCGACAGCTCCAGGTACCAGCTGCAGTATTCACCCCAGATAAAATCATATAAGGCCTGTGATGCCAGGTCGAAGCGGTAGCTATCCATGGCCTCGCGCACGGTGGTTTCCGTGCGCTGCAGTTGGGAGATAATCCAGCGGTCGGCGAGGGTCAGTTCAAAGTCGCTGCTGTTGTCCTGGCCACAATCCTGCCCTTCGCAGTTTTGCAGCACATAGCGGGAGGCGTTCCATATCTTGTTACAGAAATTGCGAAAGCCCTCGATACGACCCACGTCGAACTTGATATCGCGACCGGTGGAGGCGAGGGAGTAGTAGGTATAGCGCAGGGCGTCGGTACCGTAGGCGGCGATACCCTGGGGGAATTCCTTGCGGGTTTGCTGTTCAATCTTTTCGCGCAGGTGCGGCTGCATCATGCCGGTGGTGCGTTTCTGCACCAGGCTTTCCAGGTCGATACCGTCGATCAGATCGATGGGATCGAGCACATTGCCCTTGGACTTGGACATCTTCTGGCCGTGGCTGTCGCGCACCAGGCCGTGGACATAGACAGTGTGAAAGGGCACTTCTTTTTTGAGGTAGAGGGTCAGCATCATCATGCGCGCGACCCAGAAGAAGATGATGTCGAAGCCGGTTACCAGTACAGAGCTTGGGTGAAAGTCTCTCAGCTCCGGGGTGTCCTCGGGCCAGCCCAGGGTACCGAAGGTCCAGAGACCGGAGGAGAACCAGGTATCCAGCACATCTTCGTCCTGGCGCAGGGTGATATCAGCGCCTAGGCTGTGCTTGCGGCGCACTTCTTCCTCGCTGCGCCCCACATAGACGTTGCCCTCCTCATCGTACCAGGCGGGGATGCGGTGGCCCCACCACAATTGACGGGAAATACACCAGTCCTGGATGTCGCGCATCCAGGAGAAGTACATGTTTTCGTAATTTTTCGGTACGAAATTAACCCGGCCGTCCTCCACTGCGGCGATGGCCTCTGCAGCCAGTTGCTGGGTTCTCACATACCACTGGTCGGTGAGCCAGGGTTCTATCACGACTCCAGAGCGGTCGCCGCGGGGCACCTTGAGGGTGTGGGGCTCCACTTTTTCCAGCAGTCCCAGTGCCTCCAGGTCGTCGACAATCTGGGAGCGCGCGGCAAAGCGCTCCATACCGCGGTATTTTTCCGGCACTGATTCGTTGAGGTTGGCGTCGGCGTCGAGAATATTGATTATCTCGAGGCTGTGGCGCTGGCCCATTTCGTAATCGTTGAAGTCGTGGGCCGGGGTGATTTTCACGCAGCCGGTGCCAAATTCGCGGTCTACATAATCGTCCGCGATGATGGGGATTTCGCGGTCACTCAGGGGCAGTTTGATATTTTTGCCGAGCAGGTGCCGGTAGCGCTCATCTTCCGGATGCACCGCTACGGCGCTGTCACCGAGCATGGTCTCCGGGCGGGTGGTGGCAACCACCAGGTGGCCTGAACCATCGGCCAGGGGATAGCGCAGGTGCCACAGATGCCCCTGCTCCTCCTCATTGAGCACCTCCAGGTCGGAGATGGCGGTGTGCAGCTTCGGGTCCCAGTTCACCAACCGCTTGCCGCGGTAGATCAGGCCGTCCTCATACAGGCGCACGAACACTTCCTGTACCGCCTTATAGAAGCCCTCATCCATGGTGAAGCGTTCCCGGGACCAGTCCGGACTGGCGCCCAGGCGGCGCAGCTGGCGGGTAATAGTGCCACCGGACTGTTGCTTCCACTCCCATACCTTGTCGATAAATTTGTCGCGGCCCAATTGATGGCGGGACACACCCTCTGCCGCCAGCAGTCGTTCCACCACCATCTGGGTGGCGATGCCCGCATGGTCGGTGCCCACCTGCCACAGGGTGTTGTCCCCCTGCATGCGGTGGTAGCGGATCAGGGCGTCCATGATGGACTCCTGGAAACCGTGGCCCATATGCAGGCTGCCGGTGACGTTCGGCGGTGGGATCATGATTGAGTAGGATCTGGCTTCCGTATCCCCGGAGGGTTTGAAGTAGCCGTTCTCCTCCCAGGTGTTGTACCACTGCTGTTCGATGGCGTTAGGCTGGTATGTTTTGTCCATGCGGGTGGGAAACCTTTTAGTGACTGACTGCGGGCGCATGCCTTGTGGGTATGGAACAGTGCGGGAAGCGAAGGGGCTGCGCCAAAAAAGCGGCAATTATACCGCTGCGGCCCTGGCGGCAAAAGGTCACCGGCTGCTGGGGGAACTCAGCCCTGTGCCTCCAGTTCGTCCACCATCATTTCGATCCGAGCACGCAATTGACGTTCCAGCTCCGGCAGCTGCCGGGCCACCAGCCGGTCGACCAGCTGCCGCCGCTGATCGACACTTTCTGCCGGGGCTGGGGGCCCGACCAGTGCTGTTTCGCCAGTCTCCGGTTTCGGATGCTCCGCAGGGGGGGAGGCACCCTTGCTCAAAGGCACCGGCTCTGCGCTTGACTGGGGGCGCCGCTCAGTCGTATCCCCGCTGGCCACGGCTGCGACCGGGGTCGGCGTTTTGTCCGGCTGTCGGCTGCTCAGGCGGGCGCGGATATGGGCCGGTAAAAAAGGGTTTTCCTCCGCTGCCGGTGCTGGCGGGGTCTGGAACAGTTCCTGCTGCTCCTGGCCTTTGGGGGGGGCACCCGGCTTCGTATCCGCGGATGGAGGTTTTTCGGACTCCGCCTTTTTGCGCAGGTCCTGCAGTGGGCGCAGCAGCGCGCGCTCGGTTGCACTGAGTTCCGCGCGGGAGTCCTCGCTGGTTGTCCCGCCCACCTGTGCGAACAGGACCGGCAGTTCGCCCCCTTGCGGTGATTCGGGCACTGGTGTGTTGGCGGTGGGTGTTTTGGGGGCCTTGTCAGGTTCAGTTTCGAGGCCCTGACTTCCACCGGCACGGGGTTTGTCCGCCACCTGGTCCAGCAGGGGAATATCACCGGCTTCGCCGCTACCCAGCAGTTCCTGCAGGGCACTCAGTTCCCGCAGCAGTTCCGTGGGTTGTTCGCGTCGCTGTCCGCGCTGTCTGTTTTTGTGTTTTCGACCGGACATGCTTTTGAGCTGTCTATGAAGTTATTGTTCGCCGGCGACTTTCAGCCCGGCAGCCAGTTCACCGTGCCGTTATCCCTGTGTCTGCGGCTCTGGAACTGTCCTGGGCCAGACGGCCAGCTTGTCTCAGGGACCATCAGCTGCCACCGATACGGTGTGATTGTAACGGATAGCCGCGGTCGCGAAACAGGCTGAAGCGCTCCCTCGATCTCGCCAGCGCCTCCGGTTGCTGCACCACTATTTCGGCCAGTCGCTCGAAGCGGCTGAACCAGCCGGGTGTTTCACTGCACAGATTGATCAGCAGACCGTGGTGCTGGCCCGGGTCCTGGCCGCAGTTGATTTCGATTCCCGCCCCGGTTTCATGCGCCTGCAGGTCGTGAGGCAGAAAGCTGTCCTCGCGAAAGGTCCACAAAAGCTGGTCCAGCTGCCGGCCCCGCTCTTCGTCGTCCACCGCGATCAGTATCCGCAGCCCCGCGCGGTGGGCCTTTTCAGCCAGCCGGCAGGCAAAGCTGTCGCCATCCCGGGACAGGTCGGATGGCAGAACATAAAAATCGATACGGGTCATTGCTCGGCAACCTGTGGCTCAGTGGCGACAAACCTGGCGCGCAGAGAGGCCCACCATCAAGACACGGCTTGGGGGGAATGTCCAGCTCTGCGCGGAAATGGCAAGTGAAAGTGTGAACAGGCTCTGACGGCCGGACCCGGTGGAACGGCCGTCGGCCCCTTGTGGCTTGTGGGCTCAGCGCTGGAGCAAATATTCCAGCAGCATCGACACCGGCCGCCCGGTCGCGCCCTTGGCGGCACCGCTGTTCCAGGCACTGCCGGCGATATCCAGGTGGGCCCAGGTATAGCTTTCGGTAAAGCGTGCCAGAAAGCAGGCAGCGGTGACGGAACCCGCTTCGCGACCGCCGATATTCTGCATATCGGCAAAATTGGAATCCAGTGCGGTTTGATACTCGTCCCAGAGGGGCATGCGCCAGGCGCGGTCACCGGTGCGCTCACCGGCGGCGATCAGATCCTGTGCCAGTTGGTCCTGGTTGGCGTAGAGACCGGTGGCGTGGTTGCCCAGGGCAATTACGCAGGCCCCGGTCAGGGTGGCCACATCGATGATGATCTCGGGTTTGTATTTGGCGGCGTAGGTCAGGGTATCGCAAAGTACCAGGCGACCCTCGGCGTCGGTGTTGAGTATCTCGATGGTTTTGCCGGACATGGAAGTGACAATATCGCCGGGCTTGCTGGCGCCGCCGCTGGGCATGTTTTCCGCGGCGGCCACCAGACACACCAGGTTTAGGGCCGGCTCCAGTTCGACGATCGCCTGCATGACACCGAATACACTGGCGGCGCCGCACATGTCGAATTTCATTTCATCCATGGCCAGGCCCGGCTTCAGGCTGATACCGCCGGTGTCGAATGTGATTCCCTTGCCCACCAGTACAACCGGCTTAGTGCTGCTACTGGCACCTTTGTAGTGCATGGCGATCAGCGCCGGTGGCTCATCACTGCCTTTGGCCACGCTGAGAAACGCCCCCATGCCGAGGGATTGCATTTTTTTCCCGTCCAGCACGGTGGTGGTCAGCTTGGGGTGCTTCTTTGCCATGGCGCGTGCCTGGGCGGCGAGATAGCTGGGGGTGCAGGTATTGCCCGGCAGGTTGCCGAGTTCCCGCGCCAGGTTACTGCCCGATGCCTGGGCCGCGCCTACAGCGAGCCCGGCTTTCACGGTCTTCAGCATTTTGCTGGCGGGGACATGCAGTGTGAACTTGGCCAGCGGGTAGGGGTCGGCACCAGTTTGGTAGCGGGTGAATTTGTAGCTGGCAAGTCCCACGGCCGCCGCCAGTTGTTGTGCCTGCCAGGCAATGTCGGCGTCATCCACTTCCAGTTCCAGCAGGTAGCTGCAGGCGTCCTTGAACCCCTTGACGGCGTTGGCAGTGGCGCTGGCCAGCTTGCGAAACTCCGCCTGGCTCAGGGCTCCGGGACCGCTGCGAACCACCAGTGCCCGCTGGGCGGGCCCTTCGGTGAGGGGGATCACCATGGTGCTACCCAGCTTGAGGCCCAGGTCACCGCGTTTCAGAATCTCGTCTATTGTGCCGCCACAGGCGGCATCCAGCGCTTTGCCGCTGGCCCCCAGCTTGCCCTTGCTGTCGACGGCGATGATGACACAGGCAGCGCGCTGCTTGCTGATATCGGAGACTTTGGCAGAAAACCGCATGATTCCTATCCTTTCGCTGGTTCTGAAACAATGCTCCAGAAGGAGACATTGGAAATGTTTTTGGTGATAATGCGCGGCACAAGTTTAACCCGAGCGCGTCTGGATTGCTGTAAGTGCCTGCAATCCACCTAAAATTGATCCAGACTGAAGCGCATTGTGGCTGCCAAGGAATTCTCTCGCCCAGTGATTATTTTTCGCTACCTCAGCCGCGAACTGCTGTATGCCACCCTGGCGGTCACTGCCGTGTTGATGCTGATAGTGATGAGCGGGCGCTTCGTAAAGTACCTGGCCGAGGCCGCCGCCGGGGATCTCTCCGCAAATATCCTGTTTTCGCTGATGGGCTACCGCCTGCCCGGATTTCTCGAGCTGGTACTGCCACTGGGATTTTTTATCGGCATACTGTTGGCCTACGGCCGCCTCTATATCGACAGCGAGATGACGGTGCTGCGCGCCTGTGGTTTCAGCGAGCGCCAGCTGCTCGTCTACACCCTGGCGCCGGCGTTGATGGTAGCTCTGCTGGTGGCGGGCCTGAGCCTGTATTTCACACCCACCGGCATAGAGCGCTCCTCGGGTCTGCTGACCGCCGACAAGTCCCGCAACGAGTTTGATCACCTGGTACCGAAAAAATTTATCGCCACTGAGGGCGACCGGGCCGTGTACTATGCGGACGCGCTCAGCGCGGACCGCTCTACCATGTACGACGTTTTCCTGGCCGAGCTGGGCACCGCCCGCGGCGACACCGAGACCGATTACCAGACGGTGCATTTTGCCAAGGAGGGGGTGCAGAAAATTGATGCGCAAACCGGTCTGCGTTACCTGGTGCTTCGGGATGGCTATCGCTACGAGGGCGTGCCCGGCCAGCGGGATTACCGCCTGATGAAATTCTCCAGTTACGAAATCCTGCTGGATATTCCCCAGGTGCGCCAGCGCCGCAGTGACCAGATTCAGTCCGCTTCCACGCTGGAGTTGTGGCGCAGCGATGACCGGCAGGAACAGGCCTTCCTGCACTGGCGCTTTTCCCTGCCGGTACTGGTGCTGGTGGTGGCGGTACTGGCGGTTCCGCTCAGTCGCACCAACCCCCGGCAGGGCCGCTATGCCAAGATGATCCCGGCGGTGCTACTTTACCTGGCCTATCTGCTGCTGCTGCTGCGTGTACGGGGGGCTATCGAGGACGGAAAAATAGAGGACCCCGCCTCTATCTGGCTGGTGCATTTGCCGTTTCTGATTCTCGGCCTGCTGTTGCTGGAAGGCCCCATTTGGGGCCGGAAGCCGCGCCCGGTAGAGCCTCTCAGTGGAGGGCCAGCGAATGCGTAAGCTGGATGCCTATATTGCCCGCACTGTGGCGGTGGCAATCGCCGGTGTACTGCTGGTGATCGTGGGGCTGGATCTCACTTTTGCCTTCCTTGATGAACTGGATGACCGCAAGCTCGATTATCAGCTGGGAGAGGTGTTGCAGTATGTGGTCTGGAGTATCCCCGGCCGGGTTTATGAACAATTGGGTTTTTCAGCACTGGTGGGTTGCCTGATTGGTTTGGGAACCCTGGCGGGCACCAGCGAGCTGACGGTGATGCGGGCCGCCGGTGTGTCCATTGGTCGTATCGCCTGGGCGGTGATGAAACCGGTCATAGTGTTGATTGCCTGCGGCTTGCTGCTGGCGGAACTGGTCGTGCCGATCACCAGCCAGACGGCGGAGAACCGCAAGGCGGTCGCCCTGGGAAATCTGGAGGGGGGCGGTCTGGAACAGGGCCTGTGGATGCGCGATGGGGGTGAATTCGTCCACTTCAATGCCGCCATGCCGGATGGCGAGCTGTTCGGTATCACCCGTTACCGGTTTGGCGACAAACGCGAGCTGGAGCGGGTAACCTTCTCCGAGAAGGCGCGCTTTCTGGATGAGGGCTGGCAGCTGGACAACAGTCGCACCACGGTGTTTGGCGAGGAGGCGGTGCGCAGCGAGTCGAGGGCAAAGAGCGATTGGCAGACCAGTGTCGCGCCCAGCCTGTTTTCTCTGATAGTGCCGCTGCCGTCGGATCTGTCGCCGCGCAATCTCTGGTCCTACGCTAATTTTCTGGATCGCAAGGCGGAGGATTCGAGCCGTTACTGGTTGGAATTCTGGAAGAAGATACTGCAACCGCTGACCATTGCCAGCCTGGTAATGGTGGCCATCTCCTTTATCTTTGGCCCGCTGCGGGAAGTGACGACAGGTCTCAGGGTATTTAGCGGTGTGATTGTGGGTATCGTGTTCAAAACGGTGCAGGACATGCTGGGTCCATCATCGTTGGTATACGGCTTTCCACCCTTTATCGCCGTGGCGGTGCCGATTTTGCTGTGTTTCGCTCTAGGCTGGTACCTGCTGCGCCGGGCGCGTTAGCGCCCGTTCAGTGCCCGGCTGCCGTTTTCCCCTACATTCGGTTGTTTATTTTTTCGGCAACAGGCGTACCTGTGAGTTGGAGGCCAGATCCTGCCAACTGGCCCGGTCACTGCGGGTCCAGGCCCAGAAATAACCGATACCAAAGCAGGCCAGTGACACGGGCGCCACCAGGAGCCGCAGCCCACACTGTCGCCAGCCGAGTTGTACTCCCTGTGGACTGGCCAGAATCAGGCGCCAGGCCCGCATGCCGATGGTCTGTCCGGCGGCGCGCCAGGACCAGACAAAATACCCGGCGATGACCACCAGCATGCCGAACTGCAGCAGCGGGCCGCGTACGCATGGGGTGTAGTCGGCGGTCTGGGGGTTGCAGTTGAGACCGGAAAAGGATGAGGCGATCATCAGGGCGAGGAACATAAAAACCATCAGCAACCCGACAATAATCAGCGCGTCGTATCCCAGCGCCGCCAGGCGGCGGCCGACTCCGGCAATGGGAAGCTGACAGAAACTGGTGGGTGAATTGGGGTTGCTCACAGTGCTCTCCGCCTGACCTGGGGGCGGAGATTCTAGCAAACAGTCGCCGCTGACAGGAGCCTGCCGCGGCGATCGCAGATCAGAATTCGTATTCGAACGAAAACCGGAATTTGTCGTCGGACAGGCGCAGGTCATAGTCAAAGGCCTTGCCTATCTTGCCGCTACCGCTGGTATAGCGCAGTAGAGCACTGTCCTTGGTGTGCCTGTTGTGTCGCCGATAAGTGTCCCAACCCATACGCAGGATTTCGTTCAGCACCTTGCCGCCGGTGGTGGGAGTGAACTCGTCCGGATTGGTATGCATTTGCAGCCACTGGTAATTCAGCTGGCGCTGGACAGTGCCCATGGAATTGTTGCGCAGGCTCGCGGCTGACTGGTAGAGAGCCGTATTGTCCATGCCAAAGGCGCTGTCGGTAAAAAAAGTGCTGTCCGCCTGTAGGTTGAGCCCGCCGACCGAGTCGGGAATAAATTGGTCGTTGGCTGGACAGTGGTTGGGGAGGAGAGGGAGAAAGATCAGGGAAAACACCGCTGACAAGTGTTTGCCGCGAATGAAACGGTGACTGCAGAATTCCATTGGATCTATCCTGGGGTGTTTACTTCTTGCCCGACGGTTGATCGTCAACCGCTGAATTTATTATGGTTCACCCATGACAAACCTGTGTATCTCACAGTTGGGGTACCCGGTGCAATAAATTTCAGTGAACATATTCTGTATTGTGGTCACTTCTCTGCAGACCGCATTGCGAAAGGCTGAGCTAATTGTCGCTGATCCCAGCCTGGTTTTGCTGAGCGTTGCGCCAGAGTTTTTTATTGCCCTCCCGCGGGTATTTGAATTTTTGTTATGAAAACATGATCTAGTTTTTTGGAGATTGTCGTTCGGAAGGTCGATATCGAATAGTGGGGTGCGGTAAAGCGATGTTATTTTTTGCGCCGTTAGCGCTTCATCCGTTTGCATCGAATATTGGTCTGGCCCCAACCGAACAGGGCAGGGAGAGCCGGGTTAAGTTGCCGGCGCCTGTTACAGCCGACTTTGGGAAGATGGGTTGCAGCCAATCAACCCAGGGTTGTTGAAGACCTGATGTGGCAGATTATTCATCTTTGCCATTCATGCCTGTTTGCAGGGGGTCCTGGGAATAGAGGTCCATCCATCCGGAAGCCTGGATTGACAGCGTTGTCTTTTGCGTTATTGTTGTGGCACAAAGCCCTCACAAAACCAATAAGAGCCATGCCATGACCCGTACCCTGCTTGTCGTCACCCTGGTCCTCGGTATCGTCACCGCCTGCACCGATTCCTTCGCACCCGACCGGTCAAGTGGCGTTTCAGCCCCACAGCGGATAGCACAGAATTTTGCTGTGACTCTGGAGGTGCTCACCAATTTCCAGGGTGTAGATGGAGACCTGCGCGATGACTGCAAGCGTGCCGGTGGCGGCGGTGCCATTTGTTCCACTTATCGCATCTCACTGATCAACAATGGGCCGGCCATCGATGCCCGGGAGCGGGACTGGAGCCTGTATTTCCACAGTATTCGCCGCACCTTCAAGCTGCGCAATCGCCATGATTTTGAGTTGGAGCATGTCAAAGGCGACCTGCACCGTCTGACGCCCAACTCGGATTTCACCGGTATCGGGCCCGGTGCGACGGTTGAGTTTGATCTATTGGCGGAAAACTGGATGCAGTTCGAGTCGGACTTTATGCCGCGGCTGTTTGTCGTGGATGCTGCGGGCGAGGCACACATCATCCAATCCACCGACAGTGACAGTGTTGCCGGTTTGGTAAAACCGGTCACCCACAATCATCCGGACAACTGGAAGCGCACTGCGGAGGACAAGAATACCCTGGCCACCGCGGCCAGCCGCTACGCAGCTTATTCCGCCGCGGGTGACCAAGAGCGCTGGTCGACACGCATTATTCCCAAACCCCTACGCACCCGCGAACTGGGAGGGGCGGTGACACTGACCCAGGGTGTGGAGATAGTGGAGATAAAGGGAGCGTCACTACAGCCGGGCAGCCTGGCGGCGGTGCAGAGGCGGCTGGCGCAACTGGATCTGGCCCCTAGCGGCGATGGGGCCTACCCAGTGGTTGTGTCGCTGGAAAAGGACAGCCTTGAAAACCCGGTCGCCGGTGCTTATCAGTTGCGGGTTGGAGAGAGTGGCGCTGCGGTGATAGGCGGCGACCGGGCCGGGGCCTTCTACGGCCTGCAGTCGCTCCTGGCGCTGCTGGATGCACGCACGCGGACCCTCCCACTGGTAGAGGTCGAGGATGCTCCGCGTTTTGCGCACCGGGGGCTGTTTGTGGATGTGGGCCGCAATTTCCACAGCGAGGGCCTGATTCTGAAGCTGCTGGACCAGATGGCCGCATACAAGCTGAATCGCTTTCATTTCCATCTGTCGGACGACGAGGGTTGGCGCCTGGAAATTCCCGGCTTACCGGAGCTGACCGAGGTGGGCGCCCGGCGCTGTTTCGATCTGAGCGAAAGCCGTTGCCTGTTGCCGCAACTGGGCTCGGGTCCCTACAGTGACAACAATGGCAGCGGCTATTTCTCGGTGGAGGACTATATTGAGATAGTGCGCTATGCCGCCGCCCGCCACATCCAGGTGATCCCCGAATTCGATATGCCAGCCCACGCGCGGGCGGCGGTGGTGGCTATGGAGGCCAGGTACCGGCGCCTGGAGAAGTCCGCACCGCAGCGGGCGGCGGAATACCGTCTGATAGACCCCCAAGATGATACCCGTTTCCTGTCGGTGCAATTTTACGACGACAGTTATATCAATCCCTGTATGGAATCCACCTATCGATTTGTGGGCAGGGTAATGCGCGAGGTACAGGCAATGCACCGCGCCGCGGGTCAGACCTTGTCCACCTGGCATTTTGGTGGCGACGAGGCCATCAATATTCTCGCCGGGGGGGCCTTTGAAGAGGCACCCGGCAGCCATCCGGAAAAAGGGGACGCCCCCGCTGAATTCCGCCGGCAGCCCTGGAGTGGTTCTCCTCAGTGCCAGCGCCTCATCGACAGTGGAGTGGTCGCTTCAGTGAATGAGCTGGGCGAATACTACGCCAGGCGTGTGAGCCTGCTGGTCGAGGAAGCCGGTATTGCCACCATGGGAGCCTGGAACGACGGTGTAAAGCGCGTCGACGATGTGGCGACGCTGGCGACGGGAGAAAATTATGCGAATGCCTGGGCCCCCCTGTTTTCGGGTGGGGGCGATGAGAGTGTGCGACTGGCTGAAGCCGGGTTCGATGTGGTGCAGTCCCACGCGGACTTCCTCTATTTTGATATGCCCTACGAGGTGGACCCGCAGGAGAGCGGTTATTATTGGGCTTCCCGCTATATCGACACCCGCAAGGTTTTTAGCTACGCACCATTGAACACCGCCCAATTGGCAGAAATATCTACGGATCGCGATGGTGGGACCTGGGCTGCCGAAGCGCCTGCGGCGGAGTTTGCTGCGCGGGTGCGGGGTATCCAGGGCCAATTGTGGAGCGAGGTGGTGCGCACAGACCAGCAGGTGGAATATATGGTCTTCCCGCGGCTGCTGGCACTGGCGGAGCGCGCCTGGCACCGGGCCGACTGGGAGCTGCCGTTGATGGTGGGACAGAAGTTTTCAGCTGGGACCGGAGCGGTGGATCGAGATGCTCTGCAGGCGGATTGGGATCAGTTTACCGCGGCTCTGGGACACAAGGAGTTGTTCAAACTGGATTTGGCCACAATCCGCTACCGCATTCCGGTGCCGGGCGCTGTGGCAGGAACCGACCGGTTGCACACGGCATTGCCCTATCCGGGGCTGCCACTGGAGTATTTTGACGGGGAGCACTGGCGGCCTTTCGTGGATTCCTCCGCAGCTGGCGCTGCGCTGGCGCTGCGGGCCCGCAGCGCCGACGGCCAAAGAGCGGGACGGGCTGTGGAACTGCGCCGGCATTGAAGCCCCTGCATGTAAAGTCGCGAAGTGGGGTCGCGGTTAGTGCAATACCGGGCTTCCACGGGTTATGTTGGCTTTCCTGTTTCACCAAATAGGGATGGCGCTCATCTGCCAGTGGCATACCTTGAACGGGGCCCAGTGCCGAGTGTACTGTTGGAGTGGCAGCAACAAAAAAGAGCGGAGAAACCATGCCCCGTCAGCAGGTGTTTGATTATGTTATCGTCGGCGGTGGGTCCGCCGGCTGTGTACTGGCCAACCGCCTGAGTGCGAACGAGCGCGATAGCGTATGCCTGCTGGAGGCGGGCCCTCCGGACCGAAGCCTGTTGATCCGGATGCCGGCAGGCATTGGCTACCTGGTTCCCGGGCAGCGCTACAATCTGCACCACTATACCCAGCCGCAAACCGAACTAAAGGGCCGGCGACTGTATTGGCCGAGGGGGCGCACCCTTGGCGGCAGCAGTTCCATCAACGCCATGGTGTATATGCGTGGCAATAGCGGCGACTACGACGCCTGGGAAGCCGCCGGCAATCCCGGTTGGGGTTGGTCCGGTATGCTGCCTTACTTTTTGTTGTCGGAGGGCAATGCAAGGGGTGGCGGTGCATTCCATAGCAGCTGCGGCCCACTGGCGGTGTCGGATCTAAAATGGACATCGGAGGCGGGCCGCGCTTTTTTGCGCGCGGCGGAATCCGCCGGCCACTCTCTGAACAACGACTTCAACGGCGACCGGCAACTGGGAGTGGGATTTTACCAGGTAACCCAGCGGCACGGCCGCCGCTGTTCCTCCGCCGGTGCCTACCTGCGTCCGGTAAGAAATCGCGTGAACCTAAAAGTTTCTACGAACATCCAGGTGGCGAAGCTGCTGTTTCGCGGCGACAGGGTCTGCGGTGTGCAGTTGCTCAATGGGCGCAGGATTCTCGCCCAACGGGAGGTGCTGCTGTGTGCCGGTGCGATTCAGTCGCCACAATTATTGCTGTTGTCGGGAATAGGACCCGAAAATGAACTCAGGTCCCTGGGTATCGCCACCCAGGCCCATCTACCGGGTGTGGGCAAAAATCTGCAGGACCACCTGGATATCACCCAGGTGGTCGAGACCTCAGCGCCAATAGGTTTTTCCGAGTCGCTGGGCGCGAAGCTGAAGATGGCGCTGCACCTGCCGGAATTTTTGCTCGCGGGTACCGGGCCGCTCACCAACAATGTGGCAGAGGCGGGGGGCTTTGCCTGTTCCAGCAAGGCCGGCGTTTTCCCGGATGTGCAATTTCACCTGTCGGCGGCGCCGCTGTTCGACCACGGTCGCAGGAAAACCAAAGGCTTCGGTTACTCGCTGCATACCTGTGCCCTGCGCCCCCACAGTCGCGGCGAGATAAAGCTGCAAAGCGCCGACCCGCGGGCACAGCCGGTTATCCAACCCAATTACCTCAGTGCGGCGGAGGATCTGGCGGTGATGGCGGAGGGCTACGAGATGGCCGCCGCAATCCTGGAGCAGGAGGACCTTAAAAAATACCGGAAGCGCCTTTGGAGCCCCACCGAGCGGCTGCCGAACCGCCGCGAGATAGAGAATTTTATCCGTCAATATGCGGAGACCATTTACCACCCGGCGGGCACCTGCAAAATGGGCGGGGATGACATGGCGGTGGTGGATGCGGAGCTGAAGGTGCGCGGTGTGAATGGACTGCGGGTAGTGGATGCCTCCATAATGCCCACCCTCATCAGTGGCAACACCAACGCTCCGGTCATGGCGATCGCGGAGAAGTCCGCAGACATGATATTGCGACAGCAGAGGGTGGTGCCGGAGAGCCGGCTGGTTAAGGAAGCGGAATGATCTGGCAATGCCCCCACTGCCACTTGCCTTTATCTCCCGGCCGGCACAGCTGGCGTTGCGAAAACCTCCACAGCTTCGATGTCGCCCGCGAAGGCTACGTCAACCTGCTGCCGGTGCAGCAGAAGCGCAGCCGGGAACCGGGTGATGCGCCGGCTATGTTGCAGGCGCGCCGCCGTTTTCTGGAGGCCGGCCACTACCGGCCGCTGACTGAGGCCATCAACGCATTTTTACCCTATGTGGCCGGCCGGCAGTTACTGGACGTGGGCAGTGGGGAAGGTTATTACACGCGCCAGCTGCACATCGCCGGCTGGCCTCAGGACGCCCTGGCCGGTGTCGACATCGCCAAAGCCGGGGCGAGGTTGGCGGCCAAGGGGTTGTCCGGTGCCCAGTATGTAGTGGCCAGCAGTCGTGAACTGCCACTGGCAGGGGACAGCGTTGACCACCTGCTCAGGATTTTCGCGCCGGCTGCAGCCGGCGAACTGCACCGGGTGGTCAACCCCGGTGGCAGTCTGCTGGATGTGGCGCCCGGTCCCGAGCACCTGTGGCCCCTGAAGCAGGCGCTCTATCCGCGCGCGCGGACACATGCGCCACCGAAACCGCTATCGGGATTCACGCCCATAATGGAAATGCGCTGCTGCTTTCCGTTCACTCTCCGCGGACGCGACGCTATCGGTGATTTTCTGGCGATGACGCCGTTTGCCTGGAAGGGCAGCGCCGAGGTGCGCCGGGAGCTGGAACTGAGAGAGAGCTTGCAACTGGAAGCGGATTTCGTAGTGCGCAAACTGGTCACGCAGAAGAAGTAGCAACAGCATGGCGACACCAAGAGATTATTCTTTTATGCAGCGGGCGCTGGAGCTGGCGGGGATGGCGGGCGAGCGCGGGGAGGTTCCGGTGGGCGCAGTTCTGGTGCGCAACGGCGAGATCATCGGTGAGGGCAGTAACTGCCCGATTGGCAGCTGTGATCCCAGTGCCCATGCCGAAGTCATTGCCCTGCGCAGCGCCGCCCGGTGCGAGGCCAACTACCGCTTGCCGCACTCCACCCTGTATGTGACCATCGAGCCCTGCACCATGTGTTTTGGGGCCATGGTACATGCACGTGTCCAGCGCCTGGTCTATGGTGCCAGTGAGCCCCGCGCCGGTGCAGTGGAGAGCCGCCTGAAGCTGGCGGCGGCGGATTTTTTCAACCACAGTATTCAAGTAGAGGGCGGCGTCATGGCTGAGGAAACAGCAGCCATGGTGCAGGAATTTTTCCGGAACAGGCGGTGAGATGTTGGTTGCATTATTGCTCAACTGCACATTGGTCGCAGCCGTGGTGGTTATTCACCACGAAGTGCTCAACTGGCTTTTTCGCCTGAGCCAGAAGCGGGCAATGCGCCGCAATGCAGCGATGCTGGTGGGCATATTTGGTGCTCTGTTAGCGCATATCGCCGAAATCGTGCTCTTCGGGCTCGGCTATTACTATATGGTCCGCTCCGAGCATTTCGAAACTCTGGAGGGCAATTTCGACGGATCATTGGTGGACTGCATTTATTTTTCGTTTACCACTTATACGTCTCTGGGTTTCGGCGATATCTGGCCCCTGGGCAACCTGCGCTTTACCACCGGCCTGGAGGCCCTGACCGGTCTGGTGATGATCACCTGGACAGCGTCTTTTATGTTTCTGAAGATGCAGCGCTACTGGCGGGATCAAACTATCGACGGCCAGTTCTGAGTGTTTTTTCCATTCTACGGCTTGGACTTGGGCGCGGCTGATTTACCCTGTGCCAAGGGCAGCTATGCACGCTTCCCGCAGTGACCAGATTCGGTCAAATTCAGCTGCGCCGTACCATTGTTTTATAAACATTTGATGATAGTTCACTTTGAAGGCACCGATTTGGCACACTTCTATTTCTGTCTCCTGCAGAAATTCGAGTTCAGCGGGGGAAGCGCTGAGGCCGGTAAGGTCGATCCTGTGGCCGCGGTATTTCAGGTAGCAGTGGGCCTCGGGAGTATACTTCAGTCCCGCGTTTGACAATATTTTTCCAACTCCCGGTGTATTCTTCTCGCACATTTGAAAGATGCCCAGATACAAAGCAACGGAGATGCCAATTTCCGCAGCCAAAGCTTTGATCAACGCGTGTTTGGTGCTGCAGCTGCCCCGGTTTTCCCGCAGCACGCCGAGCCAGTCTGCCCGGTCTGTGGTGCGCCCATAGGGCAATTCCTGCACATACCGGCAAGCGGCGGGAAAATCGGTGATCCCCAGGCGATTGAATGCCCGGCCCAGGTCGCCGGTGTTATGAAATCTGTGGCTGGGTAACACTTGTATCTGCATATCGGGATTTACTTGATATAGATAAATTCTTTAACGGTTTTGCGAACCCGGAGGCTGGGTGGCTGCATGGCATCCGGGCAGGCCGCTGCAGCGAAAGGGTTCTTCACCGGCAGGGTATCGGCGACAACTCAATGGCGATTGGTTATTCGCGCCCTGGGTTTCCCTTTGCGCTCTTCCCTGTGTTGCAATCTCATAGCCTTCTTGATCAGGTTCTGAAACTTGGGGCACTCCAGTTGATTTTCTTCGGGGCAATTGGCCACATGTCTGAGGCCGTCGCGCATGGCTTGTAAGCGGCCGATGGCTTTGTCCAGTTCGCCGGCCTTGTGCAGCAATCGCTCCCGGTCGATATCCGGCCTGTCTCCGTGAATGAACATGGTGCCTATCTCATCCAGGGAAAAACCGGCGTAGCGGGCCAGGGAGATTAGTGGGAGCTGCTGCAGCACACTGGCGGGAAATACCCGCGTGATGCCCCGCCGGCCGATGGATTTGATCAGGCCCTTTTCCTCATAGTAACGCAGCGTTGACGCCGGCAGCCCCGAAAGTTTCGACACTTCGCGGATATCAATGTCCTGTCGGTTTGCCATCCGTATTGACCTCAAGTCGACTTGAATTTGTATGCTAGCCTCTCCCACCACCCCTGGCAAGGCGAGTTCACAACCGATGTTTGCAGTCAAAAAATATTTAAATTCGCGTTCGCGCAAGGACTGCGCAAACATATCCACACGGGGAATTCTTGCGGTTTTGTGCCTGGCGACCACTGTCAACGCGCTGGCGGTCAGCAGTGTCAATATCGTGCTGCCCGCACTGATCCAGGATCTCGGCACAACCTATGGCCGGGCCCAATGGGCCATTATTTCCTTTGTGACCTTTCTCACCGCAACCCTGGCGGTCGCCGGGCGGGTGAGCGACAGGATTGGGCGTACAAATATTTTTGTTGTCGGAGTGGTCATCTTCACCCTGTCCGCACTTTGCTGTGGAATTTCCACGCATATCTGGATGCTGGTATTTTTCCGCGCCCTGCAGGGTATGGGTGCGGCGATGTTTGTGGCCGTGGCCATGGCAATCGCCAGCGATACTTTTCCCAAGTCCCGCGCGGGTACGGCTATCGGCTTGCTCGGCAGTGCCTCGGCTGTCGGCACAGGCACTGGGCCGGTACTGGGTGGGCTGTTGCTGGAGGTGTTCAGTTGGCAGTCGGTTTTCCTGGTGCAGGCTTCAATAGGGATGCTCATCTTTCTGCTGGCGAAAAGGGTTCTGCCCGATGATGCGGGTGTCCGTGGTGCGACTATTGTCCGGCCGCAGCTGGAGATGCCGATCTTTATCGGTGTTTTTTCCGCAGTGCTTTTCTACACCCTGTCCATTAAACCACTCAACAGCAATTATGGCGCGGTCAATGTGATTGCCGCAGCCCTGTCCGGTGTGGCGCTGTTGAGCCTGCTGGTGTTGAAGCGGCGGCTATCGCGTACATTTTCTCCAGTGAACGCCAGCCAGTGGGACTATTCCCTCTGGGGTAATTTGGCCGGGAATCTGCTGGTAGGTGCAGCGGTGATGAGTTCACAGGTGGTGGCACCCTTTTATCTGACCATGGCTCTAGGACTGGATTTTTCCCGGACCGGTTTGGTGATGTCGGCGGGATCCTTCTCGGTGGCCATCTTCGCCCATGTGGCGGGGCGGCTGGTGGATCGTTTCAAGTCCAGGTTGGCCATATTTGTCGGTCTGGGCCTGATGGTGTCCGGGGCCTTGGGAGTGATCTATCTGGAACTGGGTGATGGTGTACCCGGTTACCTGCTGTATGCAACCGTCACGGCGGCGGGTTACGGCACTTATTTGTCTTCGAACAATGCCTTCACAATGCACGACGCCGGTGCAGAGCAGCGGGGCAATATTTCCGGCCTGCTGAATTTGTCCAGAAATCTGGGTCTGCTCACGGGTGTTTCCATCATGGGTGTGGTGTTTGCGGTGGCCTCGGGGCTGTCTCGGGTGGAAAAGGTGGACCCGACACTAGTGGTGGCGGGCCTGAATCAGGTTTATGTGCTGGCACTGTTGCTATTGGTCCTGGCGGTGGTGATCCGGGCATTGGTGGCAGTATTCGACCGTGATACTCACGGTTCAATTCAATAGTTGGTCCTCTATCTATTGGGTAGTCTCCACCAAAAATCCGCCAAGTTGCCGATAGTGAATTTTTGGATTGCCAGGAAAAAATTTACCTTATTGGATTTGACTTAAAGTCGGCTTCAATTCGTATCCTGCTTCTATACAAAGGTAATACCACAGGCTGCTGTCCCCCACAGCTGTGTCCGGACCGCAAATCCGGATTGAGAAAAATCTGGAGGCAGCAACCTGCCAGAGGCGAAGTTGTCTGCCCGGATTACTGTAACTTTTGTTTTAACCTGAGGAGAAAGATCATGACTGTAAATGCTCTGGATCAGTGTATCGCGGACTTGCGCAGCTACTGGACCGGTTTGAACTCGGACGCCATTAGCCGCTGCCGCACGGCTGTCGCCAGGCTGGCGGGCGCCGCCAGCACCGAGCCCTGGCTCGCCCAGTTGCACGAGACGAAGCCAGCCGCGGAGGAGCTGTACCGGGATCCGGACCAGGGTTTTATTTTGCTGGCCCATGTGGAATATCAGGGCCAGTATCGCAAACCACACAATCACGGCAACGGCTGGGTGTTTTATGGGCTGCAGTACGGCGAAGTGCAGATGGCCACCTATGGCCAGTTTGGAAAGCCGGGGGGCGGGGAACAGCTGGTCAGCCGCGGAGCCTATACCATGAGGGTGGGGGACTGCAGTGCATTTCTGCCCGGTGACATTCACGATACCCGCTGCCTGTCTGATTACATGCTGATGTTTCGCCTAACCAGTTGTGATTTTGCGGAAGAAAAGCGCGCTGGCAGGTTACAGCAGTTTGAACTGTCGTAAGGGGAGTGGCCGGCAACTGTTGACCCGGTAGCTAAATGGGTTTATGCGGCACAAGGATGTGCCTCCGCCCGGAGGGGGCCTGTACAAGCTTGTAAGAAGCAACCGATTCCGGGTAATTGCGCAGGTTTTCAAGAGCGGCAATCCAATGGATGAGGGATCATCTATTGGATTGCCGCGCTGATAAAAGCCTAAGAGGTTGCACCGAATTGATCAGGGGTTCCTTAGCAGGTTGTTGAAAAAGGCATCCTGCCTGTTTCAAAACACGAAAAGCGAAAAATGTGATTTTCACTTTTCTCCCAAAATCAACGACTTAGGCGTCGTTGATTTTGCCGGAACATCCATATTCCGGTACCAGGCGTCGAAATTCTTCGAATTTCAACAGCCTGCTAGACGCGCACCTCCTGAATCTCCGTTGCGGCGATTCGTTTGCCCTCTTCGGCTGACTTCTGGAACTCCTCGATCTGGTCGAAATTCATATAGCGGTAGATATCCGCCGCCATGGAGTTGATGTTTTTCGCATACTCCTGGTATTCCTCCGGCGTGGGCAGCCTGCCGAGGATGGCGCCCACCGAGGCCAGCTCCGCCGACGTGAGGTACACATTGGCGCCGTCACCCAGGCGGTTGGGGAAGTTGCGGGTCGAGGTGGACAGCACTGTACTGTTTGGCGCGACGCGCGCCTGGTTGCCCATACACAGAGAGCAGCCGGGCATTTCGGTGCGGGCGCCGGCGCGACCGTAGATATTGTAGTAACCCTCTTCCATCAGCTGGTGTTCGTCCATCTTGGTGGGTGGGGCTATCCACATGCGGGTCGGCAGTCCGCCTTTTACCTGCTCCAGCAGTTTGCCGGCAGCGCGGAAGTGGCCGATATTGGTCATACAGGAACCCAGGAAGACTTCGTCCACCTTGTCGCCGGCCACTTCGGACAGGGGGCGGGCGTCGTCCGGGTCGTTCGGCGCACAGACGATGGGCTCCTTGATTTTGGCCAGGTCGATGTCGATCACCGCGGTATACTCGACGTCGGTGTCGGCCTCCAGCAATTCCGGTTTCTCCAGCCAGGCTTCCATGGCGCGGGCCCGGCGCTCCAGGGTGCGCTTGGAACCATAGCCTTCGGCGATCATCCAGCGCAGCAGGGTGATATTGGAGCGCAGGTATTCGGCAATGGTGTCCTCGGACAGCTTAATGGTACAGCCGGCGGCGGAGCGCTCGGCGGAGGCGTCGGACAATTCGAATGCCTGTTCTACAGTCAGGTTCTCCAGGCCTTCGATTTCCAGGATGCGGCCGGAGAAGACATTCTTCTTGCCCTTCTTCTCCACGGTCAGCAGACCCTGCTGAATTGCATAGTAGGGGATGGCGTGGACCAGGTCGCGCAGCGTGATGCCGGGTTGCATTTCACCCTTGAAACGCACCAGTACTGATTCCGGCATATCCAGCGGCATAACGCCGGTGGCGGCGGCAAAGGCCACCAGACCGGAACCCGCCGGAAAGGAAATACCCATGGGGAAACGGGTGTGGGAGTCGCCACCGGTACCCACTGTATCGGGCAGCAACATGCGGTTTAGCCAGCTGTGGATAATGCCGTCGGCCGGGCGCAGGGAGACACCACCGCGGTTCATAATGAAGTCCGGCAGTGTGTGCTGGGTGTCGATATCCACGGGCTTGGGATAGGCCGCGGTGTGGCAGAAGGACTGCATCACAAGATCGGCGGAGAAGCCGAGGCAGGCAAGATCCTTAAGCTCGTCGCGGGTCATGGGCCCGGTGGTATCCTGGGAGCCCACGGTGGTCATTTTCGGTTCGCAGTAGGTGCCCGGGCGTATGCCGTCGACGCCACAGGCCCTGCCGACCATCTTCTGTGCCAGGGTATAGCCTTTGCCGGTGTCCGTGGGCGGCTCCGGTTTGCGGAACAGCTCCGACGGGGGCAGGTCGAGGGACTCCCGCGCCTTGGTGGTGAGACCGCGGCCAATGATCAGGTTGATGCGGCCGCCAGCCTGTACTTCGTCCAGCAATACCTGGGATTTCAGCTCGAATTCAGACAGTACTCCACCGTCCTCCGCCAGTATTTTGCCCTCGTAGGGGCGGATCTCTATGACGTCGCCCATGTTCAGTGCATCCACCGGGGCCTCGAATACCAGAGCACCGGCATCTTCCATGGTGTTGTAGAAGATCGGCGCTATTTTCCCGCCGATACAGATGCCGCCGCCTTTCTTGTTGGGTACCCCGGGCATATCCTCGCCGAAATACCACAGCACCGAGTTGGTGGCGGACTTGCGCGAGGAGCCTGTGCCGACCACATCGCCCACAAAGGCGACCGGCAGACCCTTGGCCTGCACTTCCTCTATCTGTTTTAGCGGTCCGGTAACTCCCGGCTCCTCCGGCGTCAGGCCGTCGCGGGCCATCTTGTACATCGCCAGTGCATGCAGCGGGATATCCGGACGCGACCAGGCATCGGGGGCGGGGGAGAGGTCGTCGGTATTGGTTTCGCCGGTGACCTTGAATACCGCAACCTTGATGCTCTCGGGCACCTGGTTGCGCTTGGTGAACCACTCGGCATCCGCCCAGGACTGCATCACCGCCTTGGCGTTGGCGTTGCCGGCCCTGGCTTTCTCTTCCACATCGTGAAAGGCGTCGAACATCAGCAGCGTGTCTTTTAACTGCTCGGCGGCCAGTTCGCTCAGACTGGTGTCGTCCAGCAGCTCCACCAGGGTGGTGATGTTGTAGCCACCGAGCATCTGGCCCAGCAACCGGGTGGCATGTTCGCGGTCGATCAGGGGGCAGCTTTCTTCGCCCTTGGCGATGGCGGAGAGAAAACCGGCCTTGACGTAGGCGGCCTCGTCCACCCCCGGTGGAACCCGGTGGGTGAGGAGTTCCACCAGCTCCTGTTCTTCGCCTGCGGGTGGGGCCTTTAACAGCTCCACCAGCCCGGCCACTTGTTCTGCATTCAGAGGTTTGGGCGGAATACCCTGTTCGGCGCGTTCAGCGACCTGTTTGCGATAGGCTTCAAGCACGGATAAGTCCCTCTTAGTGGTTCGGTGACACCAACAGCTGGCGAAAGTATGGCTGGCTATGCCGGCCCGGGGTTTCCAGTGGTGACCGCTGGATGTGGGCCGGGAATTCTACAGGAAAGCACTATTCCTGTTAAGTTTATTGAAAAATCAATAACTTACGCCAATTTTCGCTATTTATACGGTGAATTTTACCGGAGGCTGGGCAGCGGCCTTTTCTTCCAGCCGGAAACCAAATAGTCTGGCCGCGCACAGACTCAGACCAAATGGCGTGACCACAGCCCGATGTATAAAAAAGTTCGCACTCCCTGCATTGGCGTTTGCTCCACCGGTATCGGCGATGATGTCTGCCGGGGTTGCAAGCGCTTCGCCCACGAAGTGATTGACTGGAATAGCTACAGCGAAGAGCAGCGCCGCCTCATCGCGCAGCGCCGCGAGACCTATCTGGCCAGTGCGGTGCGCAATCAGCTGGAGATTGTGGATCGGGCGCTGCTGCTGCGCCAATTGAAGCACCAGCAGATTCGTTTCGACGAAACCCTGCACCCCTACTGCTGGGTGTTCGAGTTGTTGCGGGCCGGCGCCAGCCAGATCGGGGATCCGGCGGAGTTCGGCCTGAGACTGACTGCGCAGGCCAGAGGTGTTTCCCTGGTGGAATTGCGACGCCGTATCGATGAGGACTTTTACGCGCTGTCGGTGGCTTACTACCGCCGCTTTGTGGCGCCCGGTCTGCCCTAGTGGCCCATGCGGAAAATAAGGTTACGTGATTTGATTTCACGTATACTTGTCACATGGATACTCCTGACGTTTTTACAATTACCGCTCATGATGCAGCGACCCTGGAAAGCTGGATTCGCAGCACCTCGCTTCAGCAG
>NZ_JBFLAB010000090.1:0-9111 GCF_040742695.1 Microbulbifer discodermiae
AGCCAAGCTGAATGGTCATGATCCCTTTGCGTATCTGAAAGATGTGATGCAGCGATTACCGATGCATCGCGCCAGTGCTATCGGCGAGCTGCTGCCCCATAACTGGGTTCCTGCTGACAAGGTGTGATGCCCGGACGCTTACGTTTATATGCTTTCATTATTAGTTTTACTGTAATTGGTTGAATACATTAGTAGGCTGAATTGGTCAATAAAACTTAGATTGCCTGAGTTAAGATGGTTGACAGGGAGTCAGCAGTCCCAGGCATTTTTAAGATACTAAATTCTATCTATAGTAATTAAAAGTTTGTATTGAAACTTTTCATTCTTTCGGGCAAAAGCCCGGGGCATCAACACTCTCAAAATATATGTGCCACTAGTTTCGATAGTGATAGGTTTATTATTTTCCATCACAGTATTAACAGGAGAATATATAATGACATCAAGCCTGTCTATGTCTATGCTAGTGGTGAGTTGATCATTTTCCGACAGGCTCAGTGAATACTCATCGTAGCTATAGCCCGCAATTTCTCCGGTATGCACCTCCCGGTGTATCCTTTTATCCGGGTTTGACATACATCCGCTAAGTAAGAACCAGATTAACACAAGAGGAGTCAGTTTCATCTGAAATTGATCTATAATAAAAGTCCATTACAGAATAGCGCCTCTGGTATAACCGAAGAGTTTCGACCCTGATCTGGAGCTTCTAATGTTACATTGATTCATACCTCGATTTTACTCTTACTTATGCTCTTCTGGGGTCGGGTAACCCAGTCGACTCTCGGAAGCCGTCACTGAGTTTAAGTTATAGAGTTTGGTTAGCCAAAATAGTTTCTATGCCAGGGCCACAAGTCACGCCCACGGGACGAGAAACCGAATTTATCGTCAACTATGTATGGCGTTGAAATTATCCATAACTAACTACACTTGCTTGGGTGGTCATAAATCAGGCGATAAGATTTGATTGGATAATCCCAGAAGAGTCATCAAGTGCCAAAGTAGCATGCTAGCGACTTTGGGCCGAAAAGAATCTAATACTCTATTTGAGGACAAGCTAAGTTTAATGGCGAAATTGAGCAGGGCTAATATGAAAGAAAAATGTCAGGCTGGGCGTGGATTTATTTAGAGGCAGCTAACCTAGGTCATATATTAGAGGCTATCTATTTGTCGCAAAAAGCCAAATTGCTGAATTTCAGCAGCGGACCAGGGATTTTTCTTCGAGATTATTTGATAGATCGGCTAATGCAATAGTGCCACAAGTTTTTAAGAAAATCCCTTAGGCAGAAGCCCTGTAGGTTTGATTCCTGGTCAAAAATTGTTGTGGCATTAGAGCACCGCCGGACAGCTAAGCTGCACCTGTCAGCTTCTGTTGCTTGGAAGGAATTGCCAGACTTGCTCACTGTACACGGATAGGCTGCATCTATTTCGAGGATTCTGTCATAAATCTGAAACTACTGTAAAAATTTTCATTCCGCACAGCCTGTAGCCCTCATACGGGAAAATAAATGGTGATCAAGGGTGCCATTGTGGTCGTGTGAAATTGACTACGAGCGCAAACTCCTGTAGAAATTGCACCGACATTGTGCTCTCACAATCTCGAAATTGAATTTGTACGCTGGATAATCAAATTAGTACTCAAAGCGCAGCGTACACTCAGAGAGGTGGGAAGGAATAATCAAAAAAACTGTAGGGCATTTGTGGTATGGTAGGAGAGAGTTTTTCTTGGTGGCAAAGGCGAAGTCGCCTCATTAGGAGAGCTATCCCTCGCAAATCCAACCGGTTACCTATGGTAGAAGGCAACTGCAATGGTTGTAATTCAGGAAAGTCGGCCTGCGTGGCCGCAGTGGTCATTGACTATTCCCATAGCGCCTCAACCAATTACGACTATGAACATGAACCACTCCGTTTCAATAGCAAAAGCTCTGCCGATGAATCCAGTTCGCAGGTTGGCGCTGCAAGCCTGAGTCACCATAGGGCGGATATCTACTTGCAGTTGATGCCCGGCTGTGCCTTAGCGGGTGGCGCTAACTCCAAGCAGCTGAATAAACGTACGATCATTCAGCAGCACCCTATGGCATCAATTTATAGCTTAGAGAAAGTCCTCATAAGTAGTGGATCTGTTACGGGCATAAAACCAGCTTGCTATGGGAGCAATTTAAGGCATCGTTACAGAAATAGATTCAGCTGCGGCAGCACGGGGTCATCCCAAAGGTCTTTAGATCCCAATATAAATAGCGCTAGTTCAGCCGGATTAGAGTATGCGCTTTCTGAGTTGTTGCAATCTGAGCCAATTGACAAGTAAAGCATTAATGTCTGATGGGAGGTATTTTTAAATGTATCAATATGACATAGCGCTTCAAGTATTTGGTCCTCTGGCTTGTAAACACGAATGTATATCATTACATATGGACGCTGAATTCTCCGCTGGCTAAGCAGGACTCCAATGAGTTTGGCCGCGATAGGCTTCAGCTGAAAAGATTGGAAATTCCGAGCTGACTCAGTAGGAGTGATTGGTGTAAAAGCAGCTTTGAATATAATGACACGAAGGGATGCTTAGTGCTTTTAACAGGAGGGAGTCTGTCAACGATATTTTTGGGGTGATTGAGGTATGGGGCGGTGGTATCTGCTGGGCTGCAAGCGACAACTCGAACAGCAAGCAGCAAATTTCTTAGAAAATCAAAATCACAAGATTTACTTGCCGATGATTAGTGTCAATAGATCAAAAACATTGACACCAAAAATGAAAAAGGAGCCTCTATTTCCAGGATATATGTTCATTTGGCTTAATAGTGACGAGGTCAACTGGACTGCGATTCGGTCAACGAGAGGAGTACGGGATTTTGTCCGCTTTGGTCAATCATTGGCCACTGTGGGCATTGAAGTCGTAGAAAATATCAAGCAGCGGATCATGGTTGAAAGTGCGTCAAAGCCTATGACGGCGAAGGACTTGAAAGCGGGAGATAAGGTTGCCATAGCAACTGGAAGCTTTGAGGGTGTCGATGCAATATTCCAGTGCAGCCGCGGCAATGATAGGGTCATTGTGCTTATCAATATGATAGGCAGTCTGCACCAGGTCAATGTAAGTGTTGACTCACTACGGCTATCAACCGCTTGACTACTTCACTCATATGTTGAGTCGATTATGACAGGCCATTAATTACTTAATTGCCAACAATGTATAATGCTCATTACTTGAAGCACAGCTGTCGGTTGGTATGGAAAGCTTCCTGTGCAATCAAAATTGCAGTTTTGCTTGAAGAAAGTAAGAAGTACGTTGTACTATGGCACTGATAAGCCGTGCCTAGTTGCTGGGGAGCCAAGCCCCCCCGGCGGAAGCGTTGCCTTCAATAAAAATAGTGTAGAGCTGTGCCCTGTTGCATCACTAGATTCCACTGACCGCGAAAATCACCATTTTCGCTCTTCCAAACAATTGCCGCTTTAAGTGTCGCCTCATGAGAAAAACCAATGAAAGCAAAAGGCGGCATTCTAAGCTTTGAGCTCTAAATCACTAGCGATTCTTCTACAGGAATACCTGAGTAATTTTAGTGGTGTTTTTGAAACAGTGTCACTTTAGAACAAATAAAATTTCCAGTTAAGTTTAGTTGAAACCCTATGGAGAGGTTTAGGTTATGAATGAATTAGTGCAGCGCCTGTGCAAAGGTGAACACCCAATTGCCGCCGAGCGAAGTGAGTCCGCTACTGAACTGAAAGAACAAATTGATAGAGGGTTTGTTCTGCTGAAGTTCACAGAGACAAAGGGTGGAACAGAACTCGGAAGCCAGTTGGACAAGGAGTCCTGCAAGCTGGAGGAGGCCGACTTCGAAAAGAGTACTGGACAGGTGCATTTGGTTGGGGATTTGATTCTTAACTATGATCGCGTTCGTTTGATTGCTGATGTTGATCTAAAGACTTTGAAAGGCAAGGGGCGCCTGGAGTTAGTGGAAAGTGAAGAGGAGATACTGGCTCGTGAGGCATCTAAAGGGGCAACTTCCCATTAACCGAACCCAAAGTCCTGTCCTGGTTGTGCGAATGCTGTAATAGAATTAATTGTTACATGGTAATAGTTTGAATACCTGAAAAGGGGATCTTATGTTTGGTGATGATGACGAAAGCAGAATTTTTAAAGTGGTGATGAATCACGAAGAGCAGTATTCAATTTGGCCGGCTGACCGGGAAAATGCTTTGGGCTGGAACGATGTGGGAAAAGAAGGGCTTAAGGCCGAATGTCTGGCTTACATTGATGAAGTCTGGACTGACATGCGGCCCTTAAGTTTGCGTAAACACATGGAAAAAATAGAGCAAGAAAAACAGGAAGCGTAAACCTGTTATGTACTTGGCGCCGATGTGCACCAAGCGCAACGAATAGGGATGATTAATAACTACATGGAAGCCAGAAGCAGCTGCTGTGTCAAATGCTCCATCAGATAAAGGGATCTTGCAGCCAGCCGCTGTTTAGTGATGGGTGTAAAAATGGTTTCTGCCATAGCCTCGGGAGAAGGTTAATGGATCTGGCAGCGTATAGCTTCACAAAGGGCGAATACCAGTAGGTCAGAGGTGCAAGTACTTCAAGATCTCCATAGTATTTGCCCGCCATCAATAAATATTTAGCCATGACAAGCTTGGGGCGAAAAAATTCGGTTGGATCAAGAGCCTGCTAAAGTGCAGTAATTCACTGCCGCTACTCCAAGAGTGAATAGATCCATGATAAGTAGAGCGGATCTAAGTCTTATCTAGTCGGTTTATATTTAAAGGTACCAAACGGTTAATGCTTTCTCTAAAGCTGAAGAGATTCATGAAGCTAGAGGTTTAAATGTCAGTGAAAAACAATCCCTGGCTGGTTAATTACACTAATCGGCCGACGGCTGATGTACGTCTGATCTGTTTTCATTATGCTGGCGGTAGTGCGTCAGCTTATAGAAACTGGCCAAAATTTTTGTCTGCTAATGTAGATCTTCTAGGAGTGCAACTTCCGGGTAGGGAGGGTCGGTATCAAGAGGATTTTATAACCAACTTTGATGAATTGATTGGCAAAGTGGTGGTAGCCCTTGAGCCTGTGATTGACAAGCCATATGTGGTATTTGGGCATAGTATGGGCAGCCTAATGAGTTTTGAATGCCTACGCCAGATAGGTAGCAAGGGGCTACCGTTACCATTATTCTATATTCCCGCAGGTCGTCGGTCACCGCAGTTTCCTGAAGATGAGCCACCAATTGCGCACCTTCCGGAGGGGGATTTTCTGACTGCTTTGCTGAAAGAGTACGAAGATAATCTTGGAGACGTTTTAAGAAATAAAGATCTTCGTGAAGTATTTATTCCTCAGCTCCGGGCGGATTTTAGGTTATGTGAAGATTATTGCTATAGAGAAAAAGAAAAATTAAACTGCCCAATATACGCTTTTGGAGGTGAGCAGGAACAAAAGCTAGGGGAGAAGGAGATTCAAGGATGGGCAGCGCATACGAATTGTGAATTTTTTGCTAAACGTTTTCCTGGGGATCATTTCTTTATACATAAATCAGAGTCCATGGTAGTCAGGGAAATCAATCGTTACCTGGCAATGTATAGTTTTGACCAAGTTGCGAGTTAATTTTCGCCCTAAAAGTATAAGATATAATTAGTTTATTGGAATAATTACAAGTTAACTTGATTGTATAAAGAGTTCGGAATACCCCCTGCTTAAACCAGTTGATTTTAATAGAAATGGAAATATGAAAAAATCAATTGCAGTTATCAAGAAATTCTCGTCGGGGGTGTTCGCAAGAGGGTGCGCCACTAAGTGATGTGGTTATTTCTAGTCAAAAAAGCTATCAAATGTCGCGATAGTATCGATACGCTAAGCCACAATCGAGAAGAAATCAGGAAAGATCTGCATAGCATTTGTATTTTCTTTTGACATGAAATTGCAAGTTTTATCATCAAGCGGGCAACACCAGGCTAGAGTGTTATACCTATTGGTAAAGCCCGACAGGTGTGGCCGATCGAAAGAAATCTGCCTACACTTTTCTTTGAATTATTCGAAAGCTCCGGCCAATGCGTATTGAGCGTTGAGGTGGCGACGTCAAGAATCAGGTATTTCCAGTTGAAGCCACAAATTATGCTTGACGATGCGGAACCTCGGCGGACCGCTGCAAAGTGCGTTGCTCTCCAAGTCAATAAAGCAGACCGGGTTCGGCCGTTGGGGTTACGACCCGTAGATTTGTCTGCGTCCCGTCAGTCTCCAACTGATATAACTTTGACACTGCTGCCCAGTTAATACCAGCATACGTTAAAAACGAAAGTAATTTGCTAATGACGGATACTCCGAGTGGCTGAGCACTAAGACAGTACAGCCCCATATCGTTCCAAATCGGTTTAATATCAGCCCAAATTTTCCTATCAATCGGAATTGTAAGTTGCAAATAAAAGTAATAGAACAACTAAACTTAAACAAAGCGAGGCATAATAAAATGCAAAGAGAAGAAGTATATGAGCTTATAAAAAGTTCTTTCAATGAAAAAGAAGCCATGAAGGGTATTTCGGATGACGAAAATTTTTTTAGTCGTGGCGTATCTTCCCTAACAGTAGTTGAACTGCAAATAGCTATAGAAAAATCACTCAATGTTACAGTGCAAACCAGTGACTTGATGCGAGCGCCTACTATTGGAGAATGGGTAGAGCTGTATGCATCGCAAAATGGTTAGCGCTCAAGTTCAGCTAAAATGTTCAAGCTAAATTTAGTGCAATAATAAGGTTATAAGAAATGAAAAAAAAATTCAGTCTTTCAAATGTCGATCTGGACAAGTTTCGTCGTGACGGATATATAGGTCCATTTGACTTATATGATTCTAACGAAATTAAAGAACTGTATAATGCATCTCTGCGTGCGGACATGTTTGATCGTTCCAAAGCGATTTACGATTTAGATCATACCAGCAGACTTGCGGGTTATGATCGTCATTTGGATATAGACTTTTTCAGCCAGCATGTCATGCGTCGGGAAATTGTTGATAAACTGGAGCCGGTATTAGGGCCAGATATAATCTGCTGGCGTTCAGAAATGTTTCCAAAATACCCTGGAGATGAAGGCACTGATTGGCATCAGGCCGATAATTTTGGCCACGCCTCGGGCTCGGCGCAAATTGAATGGCCCAATGGCTCAGATTTTGGTGGTGCAGTGACTGTATGGACGGCGATTACCGACGTAACAGAAGAGACCGCGTGTCTGCGCTTTATTCCAGGTACACAGGAAGAGATGTTTTACGACGAATCCAAGGAAATGATCTATTCACCAGAAAACGAGAATAAATTAGAAAAAGGTGGAATGAAACGGGGTTTCTTTGGTTACGATTACCGTAATTTACAAAAGGATCCAGATTGGACTCCGGACGATAATTTGGCAGTTTCTATAGAGATGAAGGCCGGACAGTTTGTAATATTCTGGTCCACTTTGATGCATTCTTCTATGCCCAACTCATCAAAAGACAAAAGCAGACTCGGATTTACTGCGAGATATGTGCCTACAAGCGTTAAAATCTACCCAAATACGAAGACGATCTCAGAGTATGGTACTACTTTGAGTTTGGATAAGTACGGCGTGGTCGTTGTCTCCGGTGAAGATAAGTTCAAACAGAATCGTGTGGTTGCAGAAAGCAATCGTGGTTACAAATTTGCACTTTAAGAAGAATCAAAGTCATTAGAAGGGATGCAAAGGCTTGCAAACTTCAATATTTACCGGCGGATAGCTGGAGGTTATTTTGCCGTTATCCCAACTGAATTGACCTGCCTGTATAACTAGGAATCGGAAGACCATCGCGGCGATCAAACACCATATATTGGAAGAGGTCGTCGCGAGGTACGGCAGATAAATATATAGAGCAGTCAGGTGACGCGGTATATAGGTGTGATACGCCAAGTCGAGATAGCTAGACAGATATTCTATTGTCAATGTAAGCCGTAAGCCGTAAGCCGTAAGCCGTAAGCCGTAAGCCGTAAGCCGTAAGCCGTAAGCCGTAAGGCGGCAAGGGGCCCGTTTAGCTAAAATCACCTAAGGGACATGAAATCGCGTGTTTCCTCCCGTCGAGCATGTCATATTTCAAAACAGTATAAATCCATGTAAGGAAGCCTCTAGGTTGGTGGTTCCGACAAGAAATGTTTGGCTGTCTAGATGAATGACCTTCCAGGATACTATGTTTAATAAAGTTATCGTCAAACTGCGGCTTAGAGAGGCGGCAAGCTTTTAATTGAAAATTCTTAGCTATGTTGGTAGGAGTATATTAATGTTTAATGATGAAGATGAAGATCGTATCTATAAAGTCGTATTGAATCATGAAGAACAATACTCGATTTGGCCTGCCGACAGAGAGAACGCTTTGGGTTGGAGGGATGCCGGTAAAGAAGGTAAAAAGTCCGAGTGTCTCGACTACATCGAGGAAGTCTGGACCGATATGCGCCCCTTGAGTTTGCGTAAACATATGGAGCAGTTAGATAGTAAAAAGGAAGTTGCTGAAAAGTAAGCCGCTTCAAACTGCAAATAATAGACGCGGTCACTTATGAGATATTATCAGGAAGCCCTAAATAGTTTTTTTGCCGCAATGGAATGGAAGAATTTTATTCTCGTTTTACCGAGAAAAGTTCTTGGGTCAACTAAGAGTAGTTAAATAAACTACCGAATAGCTGGAAGCCACAGGACACAGCTATCTGAGCGGAAGCTTGCTTTACCGAGGCTTGTGTAAAGAATTTAAGCTCATCGTCTTAGCCTTCTAGATATCATAAACCCTGTTCGAATAAATCAGGTGCTATTTTTGACATACAGTATGAGCTGCGTGCTTAGCTAAGAATGGCTTAAAAAAATAAACGGCAATAGGTGATGTCACCTCCACAGTTTATCGTCACCGGTCGACTGGCATACTATTTCCCAGACTTGGCACCTACTATAATGCTCCCCGGTGAGTTGCTTTTCTAAAGCTTTATTGAAGGTCTAAAAGGTCGAATATGCGCTAGGGCCTGTTAACACTAATTTTGATAAAATCTGCGTTTATGGAAATCACAAAATCGCAATTCAAAATTATCGAACACCTGCTGCCTTTACAGCGAGGTAACGTCAAAATACCGAATATACAGGTCATAAACGCTGTTTTG
>NZ_JBFLAB010000091.1:0-8775 GCF_040742695.1 Microbulbifer discodermiae
TTCGCCGGCAGGCAATGGCTGTTCGGTATGTACCGTGGTTGCGCCGCTAACGCCGGCGCCAAGGCTGTAGCCAGCACCGGTCTTTTGGTGGTTGCCAAAGCTGTTGTAGCGCCAGGAGAAGGTTAGCGGGAAATCCCCCTCCGCTTCGAAAACGATTTCTTTCTGCCGCTTGTGGCCATTAAAAAAATTGATGGGATTGCCGGCCAGGTTGTTGCAGCTTTGAGGCTCGGGCGGGGCCCCACAGTCTCGCGCAACGCCGTCCCAGGGTTTATCGGCTGGGCACTCCTTTTGGCAGGTCGCCGTAACATAATCATAGGTTAGGGGCGATGGGCACGCTGGAGATTGCTGGCAATCATAAGGCTCAGCAGGGTATTCACCTGACCCAGGTATTGGTGATCGACCTTCTAAGCAGCCCCCCCTGGCTATATTAGCGTAGAAATCGAAACTGCTCGTATTTCCATTGATTGTCCTACTCCAATTAACTTGACATGTAGCGGTTCTTCTAAGGTTGGGGTACAAATCCTCGGGAGGGGCTTGCACTATTGTTGTTGTACCACCTGGATTAACTTCGTCTTGTGAATCTTGAATCTGTTGTCTGAATGCATCACAGACCGCAAATCCAGTGGGATACTTTGGGGGGGAAACGGATTGCCTGATAAAGTAACTGGGCTCACCGAGCACATCAGCTGAACTAAGTACAGACACGACTAGAACAAGAAATTGACGAAGCATGATTAATTGAAGTCTGGTTTTTAATTTTTCTTGACTTATACAATGTCGATTAGGCCTAAGCAATTACAGGTCATTACATCCAGAGCATAAGGTGAATTGCATCACACTTATTAGAGCCATAAAGACAATACGCTTGCCCGGATACTCCTCTTAAGCTAAAGGCGGGATTTGCCACTTGTAGCCGGTATCAGAGAGGGCCGTCCCCAAGGCAGGTGGCCTTGACCCGTACCACTTTGTCGATCAGCCAGCTGCCGTTCTTTTTGCGGATACGCACGCGCACATCCGAGAGTTTGGTGATGGTGGGCTTGTGGATTTGCGATTGATGCGCCGTTACACCGATAGTGCGCGAGCCGTTGATTGTGTACACCGTGGCCAGGTCGCAGTTGCCATAGGTGAGCTGGGAGGAACTGGAATCAAAGCGCACCTCGAAACCGTCGCCAACGGTGCTGCTGACAGGCTCCACATAGTTGGCGCCACCGCGCGCGGAACCGTTGCGATAGATCCCCACATAGGCGTGTACATAAGACGGCGCGACATCGATATTCTCGTGGTCCACAATCGCCGCCGCGTTGAGCCGGTAGTGGGTAAAGTTGACGGTGATATTGCCGGTGTAGATGGAGGCCCCGCTGCCATCGGTAATTTTGCAGCGATACACCGAGGTGGTGTTGACGCCCCCGGCGCTGCGCGCAAAGGTGGTGGCGGCGGACCCCTGGCTGTTGACGGTCAGTGTGGTGCCGCTGACCTTCTGCCAGGTGTAGGTATAGGGCGCCTCGCCGCCGCTGACACTGGTGGTGACCGAGTCGCTGGTCAGTGTGGTATTGCCTGTACTGATGGCCTCTTTGCTGGAGCTGCTGCGGGACAGGCTGGCGTTGCTCATGGGCGTGTAATAACTGGCGGTGCCCCTGGCCGCCCAAAGGGTGTTCAGGTCCGCGCCGCTGGCCAGTTTGATCCCGGTGGACGCGGCCGCGCTGCCAAAGGACAGGGGCGCATAGCGCTGGTTCAGATCGCGGCCGTCGCTGGTCTGGTAGCCGGTGGCCGCCGGCTTGGTGCCCTGGACATAGGGATCAAAAACACTGTCCAGGTCGCTGCCGCTGCTGGTCTGGTAGCCGCTTGCCATGGTGTACGCTAATCCAAGTCGGGTATGGGTTTATCCCCGGCGGGTCTGAATCCATTTTTCTTTTCGTCGCGGTCGGCCAGGGCCGCGGCCAGCGCGTCAAAATGCCGCTGCGCCATGGGCTCGTAGCAGACGCGCGCGGACACCGGCAGGGTGCCGCCAAAGTCCATCAATACCTGACGGATAAAATCCAGTTGTTCCCGGCATTGCATGGCCGCTCACTCCCCCTGGGCTTCGTTGTAGAGTTTGTCGAAGGCGTTTTTGATCAGCAGCATCAGGCCCGCGGGGGTGACGCCGCCGAGATCCACGCCGGTGACCGGATCGTTGAGCCCGCTGGCGAAGGTGCGGGTGCGGATATCGGCGAGATTTAACTCCAGCACCTGGCCACCGACGGCATCGGGCACCAGGGGTTGCCACTGCCCGGCGACGCACAGGTGTTCGCTGGTCTGAAAGGCGATGCTGGCGCTGTCGTCGGCGGGATTCCAAAACAGGTGGACTTGGGTGGCCAGGCGTTCGGCCAGGACACCGGGGGCGATTTCGCGCAGGCGCGCGTTGGTTTTAGGCATGGCCCTTCTCCAGTTTTAACAGTCGCGAATCCAGCAGCTGCAGCCAGCCAACCACGGGGGCGAGCATCTGGTCGTAGTCCATGGCGGGCAGGCTGCGCCCATCGTCCACCACCGGCTCCGACAGCAGGGGTTTGACCTCCTCGGCGATAAAGCCCAGGCGCGGGCGCTGGTCGCGGCAGATGTTTTGGCGGTATTGGTAGCGCACCGGGCGCAGTTTGCGCAGCACCTCGAATCCCAGCTGCAGTGGCCGAATATTTTTTTTCGTGAAGCGGGAGGAATAAACCTTAAAACCGCCGTTGGCCTGCACCTGCTTGTCGAAATAGTGGCGGCTGGCGGGGGTGTGGTGGTTGCCGGAATTGGACGTGATGTTGTTAAACGTGACGCTGGCGCCCAGGGAGGCTTTGGCATCGAGCGCGGCTTGCAGGCCGCTGATCTTGCTCGTGGACAGTGTGGGAATACGGGCCGCGTTAAAGGTGCCGCTGGTGATTTTACTGGCGCTCAGCGCGGGAATGCGCGCTGAGCCCAAGGTACCGGTGGTAATTTTGCCGGCATCCAGCGGGGGAATACGGGCGGCGTCAAAGGTGTCGCTGGTGATTTTGCTGGCGCTCAGTGGGGGGATGTGGGCCGTGTCAAAGATACCACTGTTAATTTTACCGGCGTCCAGCGCGGGAATCCGGGCCGCAGCAAAAATGCCGCTGGTGATGGAAGCGGCGGCGTGGCTGTGGGCGGCGGGCGGGTAGCTGAGCGGTTTGTCGGTAAAGTTCTCCCAGTTGAGGTAGTAGCTGCCCTCTTCGCCATCCAGTTTGTCCGCGTGAAGGCCATTGCCGGGGCCCTGGTTTTGGGTGGCGGCGTCCCCCAGCCCCAGGTGTTGGCGCGCTCCGCTGGCGTCGTCCTGGGCCAGCAGGGTTTTGCCAAAACTTTTGGGGGCGCCTTGTCCCAGGCGATCATCCAGCGCGGCCTTGACGCCCCTGGGTGTGGAGGCGCGGCCGGCGTCCGCACCTTCGACCTGTTCCGCATCGGTGGCCAGCTCCACCACGCCGGGGGTCTCGGTGGTGGCCGGCGGGTTGATCCAGCTGGTGTCGCCAAAACTCAGGTCGGTGGCATTTATGTCGGTAAAACAGACGTCCGCGGCCAACAGCAGGGTGGCCTGGGTGGATTTTTCCAGTATCACGCCGCTCTGGCCGTAGACCGCGAACAGGGTGCCGTCCTGCAGGTAGAGGCCGAAACCGCGCAAGGTATAGGTGTCCGGTCCATCGTCGCGGATGATGACATGCAGGGTATTGTCGGCCACCGCGTTGCCGGCAAAAGTATCCAGTTGTTTGATTTCACCGGGCAGCTGGGTCTGGGATGCCTGCGGAACAAACACCCCGGCGGTGACACCGATGCTGGCGATGCGCACCGGCAGTGTGCCAGTGTTGTCCGCATTGATCAGCGCCTGGCGGCCGGCGTCGGTCACGATGATCTGCAATCCGCTCATAAAAGCTCCTCAGACCGCCTGCAGCTGCAGGCGGCGGTAAACGGCGGGCCGGGCCGCGGCCACAAAACCGATACAACCGCGGGCCTCGACGCCCTGGGTAAAACTCCAGTGGCTGCGCACGGGCTTGGTGCGCTCCACTTCCGCGATCACGTCGTCCACGTATTGGGCGCTGGCCTCCTGGCCGCCGGAGCCGTTGAGGGTGAGCCACATCGCAAAGGTGTGCGGCGCGCCGGGCGGATCCTGCTGCCACCACTCGCTCAATTGCACGGCGCCGCCAAAACTCTGCACCACCGTGCAGACGGAATAGGCGGTGCCCTTGGTGCGCTGGATCTGGATGGCGTTGCGGATGCGCTCGCGCTTCACCTGTTCCGGCCAGTAGTCCTTCCAGGCGTCGATGGACAGGGCCCAGGCGAGCCAGGGCAGCAGCTTCGCCGGGCAGCTGTCCGGATTCCAAAGTTGCCGCAAGGGCACCGGCACCTCGGCGATGCGCGCGGTGGCGGCTTCCAGGGCGCGCTCGGCGTCGGTGGCGTTGGCGGGCAGCAGGCTGGCCACGAGGCTATTCGTCCACGCCGCCGTGGGTGACGGTGGCGGCGGTGCAGTGGGTGGCCTGGATGCGACTGACGACGATATCGGCAGTGGGCTGATTGAGTGTTACCCGCTGCACCCCCTGCACATGCAGGGCGGCGTAGAGACCGGACAAAGTGACGTCGCGGCCCAGGCGGTGGCTGTCTTCGATATAGGTTTGCAGCTGCGTTTCGGCCTCGGCCAGCACCACCGCGGCGCCGGGGCCGGCGTAGGTGTAGAGGGTGGCCTCCACCACATAGGAAATTATTTGCGCGGACTGCACGCTCACCCGGTCGGTCATGGGGCGCACATGGTCCGCCTGCAGCACCGCGGCCACGCTGTTCAGCAGTGCCGCGCCCGCTGTGCCGTCACCCTCCCGGGCGAGGATGGAGACCACCACATCGCCGGGGCTGGGGCTGGTGGCGCTGGCATCGAGGACACCGGGGTCGGCGCCCAGGGCGTGATAGATATAGGCGCCCTCGGGGCCGGCGACACTGAACCCCTCCGGGGCCAGCTGGATACGGCGGCGGAATTCGGTGTTGGATTCCACTGTGGGATCGATACCGTTCACCGGGTCGCCGGGATTCAGCACCAGACGCTGGACCCCGAACAGCGCGCCTATCTGGTCCAGGTCCGCGTCCTCGGCATAGGCCAGCATCACGGCGCGGGCGGCGTTGTTCACCCGCTGGCGCAGCAGCAGTTCCCGGTAGGCGGCCACCTCAAGAATTTTATAGGCGGGGTCGGCTTCGGTCAGGGCGTCGAAGGTGGTGTCGCGGCCCTGCAGGTCGGACAGCATGGCGCTGAAGATGGACTCGAAATCGAGCGCTTCCACGACGTCCGGCTCCGGCAGCCGGGAGAGATCCACAGCGGTAAAGGTGTTGGCCATGCCCGCGATGGTGCGCGAGCGCCGGCATGACCGCAGTGGCGGCGGCTTGTAGCAGTGCTGGTTACAAGGGCTGCGGGATTCGCGGCATCGAATTCAGAGAGAGGATTGAGGCCCATAGGTGTCAGTAGCAATCTACGCCAACGCTCAGTGCCACCGGGGAGTACCATGTTGGATTTTCGTTGTTCGCGTTGTTCCAAACTGCTGGCGCGCACCGCGGTCGCCGAGCGCATCGAAATCAAATGCCCCCGCTGCGGGGCCTTTAATATTCTGAGAGCCAAGAGCCCCGAATCCGAGCGCCTGGGAGTGCCGGATCGGAGCGCACATGAAGAAGCCAAGCAAAAGATATACTCTCCACCAGGGCGATGCCTTGTCCATTCTCCGCAATCTGCCGAGCGCTAGTGTCGATGCGGTAATCACCGACCCACCTTACTGTTCCGGCAGTCAGACCATGGCCGGCCGTAAACGGCCAACCGGTGCGAAATATATCGGCACTGACACCAAGCGCCAGCTTCCGGATTTTGAGGGGGACTTTCGCGATCAGCGCGGCTTCCTCGCCTGGGCCAGCCAGTGGATGACGGAGTGTCACCGCGTAACCAAACCCGGCGGGTTGCTGCTGAGTTTTATCGACTGGCGTATGTTGCCCACCATTACCGACGCGGTACAGGTGGCCGGCTGGGTGTGGCAAGGCATTGTGGTGTGGGATAAAACCGCCGGCTGCCGACCACAGCGCGGCCGCTTCCGGGCACAATCGGAGTATGTGGTCTGGGCTTCGCGTGGCCCTCTGCATACCTCCGTGCATCCGGTGGTGTTGCCCGGCGTTTTTCAGGAATCGCCGAGACCAAAGGACAAACTGCACCAGGTGGGGAAACCTTTGCGACTAATGGAATCGCTGGTGGAGATAGTGCCGCCGGGCGGTACCGTGCTTGACCCGTTTATGGGTTCAGCCACCACTGGTGTGGCAAGCCTGCGCAGTGGGAAGCAGTTTATCGGAGCGGAGCTGTCCCCTGGATACTATGATTTAGCATCGACCCGACTGGCCGCCGAAGAATAAATTAATCTGAGCACCTCCAGCGTGCTCCGGTTCTTCTACTGATAAAAATATTACCCCAGCTCTCGTTGTCGAAAATACCAGACTGCTGCCAAAACGAAAACTGGAGGCAACCACCTTCCCCACCAAGTGGTATACCAAGGTTGACTATGCCACGGGGTTTCCCACTCACTTCCCGGAGCTAAAAATGGTTCTTCCATCAAAACCCACGTACCTAGAATCCACAATAGTGAAACGCCGGCGGCCAGAATACTCAACGGCCTCCACTCGAAGAAGTAAGACAGAACGCCACACAGAAAGACAGTAATAATAACCGCCACTGCAAACTTGATCGCCAACAAAAGCTCCATGTCGAACCACCGCACCAAAGCGGCGGCGATACTGACCATGAAAAAAAGGCCAACTGCTAAGACAAGAGCAAAGGTATCGTCACGCATTATTTTCCCCTAAAATTTCGAATTAAGTAACTAACTGCTATCTAATTCCATTTAGAAAAATATAACTTAGCTAAAATGTAGATAATTTTTTATTGACCCAATTCACATTTATGCATTCAACTGGCGGAATATTAAACGCCTATACCTCTATTTATTTGTACCAGTAAAAAATTTCGAAGAGATTTCATGGAGTTTGGGAAAAATTCAACCGGCCAGGTGTTTTAACAGCAAATCCCGCACCAGCTCCTGATCCGCATGACTAAAACCCAAAAGCTGTCGCTGCGGATACTCGATACCCTTCTCGCGCAGGCCATAGTGGTGCACCCTGGCCACCCGGGCGGCGCGGCCCAGAAAACCGACAACGGCGCCGTCCGCCGTGGATTGCACCCGGAGGTGTTGGGCGTTGCGCAGCTTGGGGAACATTTTGCGGCGGCGTTTGAGGCGGTTGGCCTTGCCGCGCAGCTTGCGGGTTTTGCGCGGCGCAAAAGCGCTGCCGTCGGGGTTTTTCTGTTCGGCGATGCGCTGGCGTTGGCGGCGGCGCACCTGGGTGCCGATACTGCGCGCCAGCTTGCGCTGCTCGGCGGGCGCCAGTTTGGCCAGCAAGGGGGCGGCCCAGGTTTCCAGCTGCCGCAGCGGGTCAGACACTGTTTTGTTCGTCCCCGATATCCCACTCGGCAATCAGCTGGTCGCGCAGGTAGAGTTTCCAGTGGGTGGCGGGCCAGGGCGCTTCCTCCTGGGGCTCCGGATAATGTTCGACACTAAAACCCCCGGCCTCCCGGGGAGTCACGCCGACGCGCTCGGTGAGGGGGATCTCGAAGGAGAGGTCCATTTTATCCCGGTCGAGTATGTCCGCCTCAAAACGGATCTGTTCCCGTTGATTGGGGTTCTGAAACAGTTCCGGCTGCTGCTCCCGCAGCCACACCAGCAGCGGCACCACCAGGGCATCCCGGTGGCCGGCATAGTCGGTGACCAGCAGGTTGAGGGTATAGCGGTATTCGAAAGCGAAACCCGGGGCGCCGGTGCTGACCAGGTTGCCCCTGTCGATAAACACCTGCAGCGCATCGGGGTTGCGCCGCAGGTGGGGGACGGCTTCCAGAATAAAAGCCCGCAGGCTGTCGGGTTTGATCATTTAAGCAGGTCCGCGAAGGCGCCCTTGATGCCGGTGACCAACAGGGTGCAGGCGGAGGTGATAACAAACAACAGCAGCGCGCGGCGGGTCCAGGTGCCGATCTGCTCGCTGGCTTTGCGCTGGGTGCGCAGGTGGGCAAAATCTTTTTGTGTCTCGCGCACGTCGACGGTATCCACGCCCAGTTTTTGCAGTAGATCCTCCACCGCCGTGCGTGCCGCCTTGCGCATCAGGGCTTCCATTTGCTGTTCACTCAGGTTCATTGTCATCCCTGCCCTTTGCCGAACATCCGTTTTCCGGCCCAGGCTTCCACCGCGGTGCGCAACATACGCCGAAAGCCAAAGGTGTCGATATAAATGGCCGCCAGCGCCCACCAGTAATATTGTGGGGTGGCCTTGAGGGCGGTAAAGCCGGTCATCACTGCCCGCTGCAAATCCCCGGCGTGGTAGTGTTCCGCGATCACCAGTTCATACAGCGGGGCGATAAACAGAAGCACCACCGGCAGTGTGGTGAGCAGCAGCAAAAAGTCATCTTTCCAGCCGCGCTGCCCCACGCTTTCCAGATCCATGGCGGCGGCGTGGTTGTCACCCGTCTGCGCGCGTTGTATACGCGCGCTGTTGGAAGCCTTTTTCAGCTCCAGTTCGCCGCGCCGCTCTTCCGCCTTGACTGCGCGGCGGTGTTTTAGGGCCTGTTAACACTAATTAGCCGGTCAGCGATCAATGAAAAGTTGATGAAGAACTTAAAAACGACATCCAACTTATCAAATCGACTAAATATTCTTCGGAAACCTTTCAAGCGGCGAAACAGACGCTCTACTTCATTTCG
>NZ_JBFLAB010000092.1:0-8188 GCF_040742695.1 Microbulbifer discodermiae
GAAATGAAGTAGAGCGTCTGTTTCGCCGCTTGAAAGGTTTCCGAAGAATATTTAGTCGATTTGATAAGTTGGATGTCGTTTTTAAGTTCTTCATCAACTTTTCATTGATCGCTGACCGGCTAATTAGTGTTAACAGGCCCTAGGTACTAGCTGTCATGGGTTTATTTGGTAAAATTGTCCCGGATAACCGATCGAGGGCTCAGTGATGGAAACACAGGCAAACGATACAGCCAACCCCAAACCGGTCATGGATATGACCCCCATGCGCATTGGACTCTGCTGCCCACACTGTGGCGCCAAGGCGCGGGCGCGGACCAGTCAGCAGATCACACCGTTGTATCGGGAAATTTATTTCCAGTGCACGGATGTGGAATGCGGGCACACCTACGTCGCCGCACTCTCGGTGTTGCACACGCTATCCCCCAGCGCCAAGCCAAACCCCGACGTGAATATCCCTCTGTCCCCCAGAATTGTACGCCACTGATCCAGTCGCTATGGGTGCCCTTGGGGCACCCCGAGCCTGCGTCGTTTTGCGTCGCCCGCAAGCTATTGCCAACTCCCTTGCAGCCCCCGCCATAGCTGGGCCGGGCTGACTTCCGCCAGCAAGTCAAAATCAACACATTAAGTCCGCAGGCGAGGCGTGGGGCTGACTGCGCGCGCCGGGGCGGCGCAGGCCTGCGGCAGGCCGGGGGCGGTCGGTGGCGGATGGGAAAAAAGGCCGCCTGGTGCGGCCGAGGAGGAAAAGGAGCGAGAGCGGTGAGGACGGCTTAGGCGGGCTGGGGGGACGGCTCGGTACCGACGTCGACTTGGTAGGGCTGGAACTGGATCACCTCTTCGCCGATCCATTCGTTGAGCTCGGCGAAGCGGGCCTGCAGGGGTTTGAGTTCATTCTCGTTAAACACCCGCGTCGCCTTCTCCACGTCGCCGAAGCCGGCTTTGTTCTTGGGAATAATCCCCATCAGTTGCGGTGGCACGCGGTGGGCGGCGAGCACGTCGTCGCGGCTGGCGTCTTTGATGTGCAGAAACTCATCCCTGGCGGCGACCTCGCTGATGGGAATGACCTGGATGCCGTCTTTTTTGCCGTCGGGGCTGTAGAGGAACAGGTTGCGGAAGTTGCCGGGGCCTTTGGATTGCTTCAGGGCCTCGCGCATATTGTCGATATCCTCTTTTTGTTGGGCGGGGTCACTCACGTAGAGGATAAAACCGGCGTGGCTGCCGTTGAGATAATACTTGCGGCGAAACAGGGTGGCGGATTCGTTGAGGTAAGCAGCCTGCAGGGCGCTCAGGTACTCGGGCACACCGTAGATCTCCTGGTTGATATCCGGTTCGGCCAGGTGGAAGACGGAACCTTCGGGAAATTCGTGCTCCTCTTGCCAGCCCTGCACAAAAAAATACTGTTCGCCCTGGCCGCGGCGCACATATTTGGCCAGTGCCGGTTGCAGGTGTAGTGGCTGGCGCGCCAGGTTGTCGCGCCGCTCCAGATAGCCGTTGCCAAAAATCAGATATTCCAGCGCCCAGCGGGAAAAGGCCGCGCGGCTCAGCATCCGGTGGGGTATAAAGGTCGAGGCGAGGATATTGCGTTTCACATAGATGGCGGAGCTGTGGTGGGGGCTGGCCCGAAAACTTTTTGACAGTCCGTGGGGATTGATGGGCGGCTCATACCAGCGGCCGTTGTACCAGCTCTCCACATAGTCCAGGATCTCGCGCCGGTCCAGCACCGGTACCGGCTCGCCAAAGCTAAACGCCTCCATACGGGCGCCGCTGTCCGGGGTCGCCGTTGCCACTGAAGCGCCGGGGCCTGGCTTGCGCCGTCTCTTTCTGCTCATGAATAGATCTCCATAAAACCGCTGCTGTAGTCATCCTCGCTGCCGGCGCCCAGGGGTTCATTGCCCAGGGCGTGCATGGTGGCCCAGGCCAGTTCCGCGTGGCCGGTCGCCTCGCTGCGCCCGGCCTGGTAGGTCACCTGGCGACCGCTCGGGGTGAGTGTTTTTTTGATTTGCATAAAGGACTGCGCCAGGTCGGTCCAGCCCGCATCGAATTCCAGCCGGCCGTTGCCGATGACGTTGAGTGCGCGCAGCACCAGTTCCGTCTTCACCGCCGGGGAGTAGTTGAGCGCAACGGCGGCGGGAAAGAATTTGCGCACCAGCTGGTAAACCCCGGTGCCCAGGCCGGTGGTGTCGATGGCGATGTAGGCCACCGCATAGCGCTCGGTCATTGCGCGGATCTGCTTCGCCTGGGATTCAAAGTCCTGGCCCTTCCAGCGGTGCTTTTCCAATACCCGGAACTTGCCGCCGGGCACCGCCGGCGGAGCCACCACCACACAGCCGGCACCGTCGCCGTCCAGGCCCGGGTCGTAACCGATCCACACCGGGCGCGCGCCATAGGGGCGCAACGCAAAGGGTTTGATGTCCTCCCAGACTTCCCAGCTGTCCACAAAGCAGCGCTGCATCATCGCCAGCGGAAACACCGACTCGGTGTCGTCGATAAACTGGCACAGCAACAGATTCGCCCATTCGTCGGCGCTGTATTCCAGTTTCAGCTGGTCCAGATCGAACAGATCGCAGCCGCCGCGCAGGGCGTCCTCCACCGTGACGATTTGCCGCCACTGTCCGTCCTCGCAGTGCCGCCCCGGGGCCAGTGCACTGTGGCTGAGATCCAGGGCGATCCGCTCCGCTTTGGGGCGCCCGCGGTTGTAGAGTTCCCCGGCCCAGAAGGGGTAGGCGTCGTGGGTGATGGCGCTGGGTGTGGAGATATAGGTCAGCCGCCATTTTTTGTGCATCGCCATGCCCGAGGCGACTTTGCGCAGCTCCTGGAACTTGTGCACCCAAAAATATTCATCGAAGTACAGATTGCCGTGATAGCTCTGCGCCGTGCGTGCATTGGTGCCGAGAAAATACAGGTGGGCGCCGTTGGGCAAAATCATCGGATCGCCGCTGAGTTCCACCTCCGCCTCGGCCGCATACTGCACCATGTACTGTTTAAACACATGGGCCTGGGACTTGCTGGCGCTGAGAAAAATCTGATTGCGCCCGGTGTGGATGGCATCCGCCAGCGCCTCCCGTGCGAAATACCAGGTGGCGCCGATCTGCCGCGACTTGAGGATATTGCGGATCCGGTGTTGCAGTCCCGCGCCGTACCAGTCGCGCTGGTATTCAAACAGGGTGTCGCGAAACAGGGTGAGGAGTTTTTCCTTCTGCTCCTCCGTCATGGCATTGCGCTGGCGCCGTTTGCGCGACCCGGCGTTGCGGTTGGCCACTTTAGGGTTCAGGTCGCCCTCGTGGCCATCTTCCCGGGCATAGCGGCGCACCCGCGCCAGCCGTTCAATCTGCCGGCCCAGCAGATCGATTTCCTTAAAATCGGTGCCGGTCTTGGGCTCTTTGGCGATCAGCTGGATCAAGCGCGCCTCCAGGGAGGCTTCCACCCGCTCTATGGCCGGCGCCTCGCCCCAACGATCGCGCGTCTTCCAGCTCTCCACCGTGGTGCGCGGCAGGTCCAGGTGCCGGGCGATATCCCGCGTGCGCCAGCCCTGCCAGTAGAGGCTGCGGGCGGCCCGGCGCGGATCCGTGGTGGGGGCGGTGATGAACATGCCGGCAGCCTATACCGCCGTTTGCCACCGCCGGGCTGTGCCCCCTTTGTCCCCGGCGCCGCTACAAGCCGCGCGCATTGAGACAGGCGGCGCGGCTCCCGACTATCAGCCACAACCGCTTTTAGCCGGAACTGACACAGGGCCACCCCATGCCAAAGAAATACAACTCCAAATGGTTTCGTATCGCCGTCGAGGGCGACACCACCGACGGCCGCACCATCCAGCGCCAGTGGATCGAACAGATGGCGGCCAACTTCGATCCGGAAAAATACGGCGCGCGGATCTGGCTGGAGCATTTCCGCGGCATATTGCCCGACGGCCCTTTTAAAGCCTACGGCGATATCCTGGCGGTGAAGGCAGAAGAGGTCACCATTGATGGCGAACAGAAAATGGCGCTGTTCGGCCAGATAGATCCCACCGCAGACCTGGTGCAGATGAACCAGAAACGCCAGAAGCTGTATTCCTCGGTGGAAATCGATCCCAACTTCGCCAGCAGTGGCGAAGCCTACCTGGTGGGCATGGCGGTCACCGACTCCCCCGCGAGCCTCGGCACCTCCATGCTGGAATTCTCCGCGCAGCACCCGGATGCCAATCCCTTCTCCGCGCGCAAACAGCGTCCGGAAAATCTGTTTACCGCCGCCACCGAAGTCACCCTGGAATTTCAGGAGGTGGAAGAACCGGGCGAGGGTCTGGTGTCCCGCATCCGGGAACTGTTCAAGCAGAAAAACCGCAGTGACGACACCCGCTTTGCCAACATGGAAGCCGCCGTCGAAGAAGTGGCGGGCAACACCGTGGACACACTGGAAAAGTTCAGGGACGAAGTTGCCGCACTCAGGGAAGAGTGCCGCAAATTCGCCACCCAGCTCGCCGCCGCCCGCGACCAGACCGCGGCGCTGGAAAAGAAAATCGATCACACCGAAAACCCGGCCGGCCGGCGTCCCGCTGCCGCCGGCGGTGACGGCCAGGCACTGACCGACTGCTGACCGGAAAAAACCCGAACGCCGCGCTGGAATCCATCGGAATCCGCCGCGGCACTTAGGAGCAACAGAAGATGCGCAACGAAACCCGCAAAATCTACAACGCCTACCTGGAGCAGATCGCCAGGCTCAACGGCGTGGAAAAGGCCACACAGAAATTTGCTGTCGACCCCTCGGTGCAGCAAACCCTGGAAACCAAGATGCAGGAATCCTCCGAATTCCTCGGTCGCATCAACGTCATCGGTGTGCGGGAACAGGAGGGGGAAAAGCTCGGCCTGGGTATCGGCAGTCCCATCGCCAGCACCACCAACACCGCCAACCAGGATCGCCAGACCAAGGATCCCAGCACACTGGACGCGCAGCGCTACCGCTGCGAGCAGACCAACTCGGACACCCATATCACCTACGCCAAGCTGGACGCCTGGGCCAAGTTTCCCGATTTCCAGACCCGGGTGCGCGACGCCATACTGCGCCGCCAGGCCCTGGACCGGATACTGATTGGATTTAACGGTCTCAGCCGCGCCGCCACCTCCGACCCGGTCGCCAACCCGCTGCTGCAGGATGTCAACAAAGGCTGGCTGCAGCACTACCGCGAGCGGGCCGCAGAGCGCGTGATGACGGAAGTGGTTGAGAGTTCCGGCCAGGTCAACGTCGGCGCCACCGGCGATTACAAAAATCTCGACGCCCTGGTGTACGACGCCACCGGCAGCCTGCTGGATCCCTGGTATCAGGAAGACACCGAACTGGTAGTGATCTGCGGGCGCAGGCTGTTGCACGACAAATATTTTCCCCTGGTCAGCACCCAGGAAGCCCCCACAGAAAAACTGGCCGCGGACATTATCCTCAGCCAAAAACGCCTGGGCGGACTACCCGCCGCGCGGGTGCCGGGCTTTCCGGACAACAAGCTGCTGATTACCCGCTTCGACAACCTCTCCGTCTACTGGCAGGAGAGCTCGCGCCGCCGCACCCTGGTGGACAATGCCAAGCGCGACCAGATCGAGAATTACGAATCCTCCAACGACGCCTATGTGGTCGAGGATTTTGGGGCCGGCTGCCTGGTGGAAAATATCGTTATTCAAGTAACCGGATAATCAATCGATAGCCCCGGCTGCGCCGGCGGGCGCTTTTCAAATCGACAGCAAGCGGAGCACCCCATGACAAGCCCAGCCCAGCGCCACTATGAACGCACCCTCGCCGCGCAGGCCGCTACCGAGGACAGCGACTGTCACCACGCCAACGCCTACGAACGAATGTTGATGCAGCTGGCGGAGGATCGCCGGCGGCTAAAACAGGTGCAGTCCGTGGAGCGCAAGGTGGCACTCAAGCGCCAGCTGCTGCCCCGTTATCACGATTGGATTGCCGGCACATTGGAGGGCGGAGACGGCGCCCAGGACGATGTGCTGATGACCGCGCTGGTGTGGCATATCGACACCGGTGACTATGGGTGGGCACTGCGGATCGCCGACTATGCCCTGGCCCACAATCTGACCTTGCCGGACCAGTACCAGCGCGACACCGCCACCGTGATCGCCGAAGAGATTGCCGAAGCCGCGCTGGCCGCCCTCGGTGCCGGCCAGGCGTTCGACTTGGCGGTGGTGCTGAACGCGGATCAACTCACAAGGCAGCGCGACATGCCCGACCAGGCGCGGGCCAAACTGCACAAGGCCGCCGGCCTGCTGCTCAGTGAAGAAAATCCCCAGGCGGCACTGGAACACCTGCGTCGCGCCCTGAGTCTGCACGACCGCGTCGGTGTCAAAAAGGACATTGAAAAGCTGGAACGCGCGTTAAAAAAAACCACCGGCGGGACTGATTGAGCGATTGCTCTCCCGCCGCTGACCCGAGCGACCCACCGCGCCCGGCGGCGGGGCGGAGCCCGCGATAGCGCACAGCGATTCCAGGGCTCCGCCCCCCACCGCCGACTTCGCCGGCAGCAGGGAACAACCCCATGGATGCACTTGTCGTCAATGTCCCGGACAGCCAGCCCAGCAGCGGCGAGCCGTTTGGCAATGACGGCTGGTTCCCGGATATCGACCAGGAGCACCTGCGCGATAGCGTGCGGATTCACGGCGACATTCCCGAGCCGCGGCTCAGGGAAGCCTGTCTCTACGCCATGGCCAACGTCAACCGCGAATTGCGGGACTGGCAAAGCCGGCAAATCGAAAGCGGTTACAGCAGTCTGGCACAGGTGCCCGGCACCCAGATGGGCGGGGAGAGCCAACTGCTGATGCTCTACCGCCGCGCCGTGTACAGCACCGTCAAGGCGGATCTGACCGAACGCTACCGCGACCACGACAGCACCGGCGCCGGCCACGATCGCGCCGACGACCTCAGCCCCGGCATCGACGAACAGCGCCGCAACGCCCGCTGGGCCATCAGTGAAATCCTCGGGCTGTCCCGCAGCACCGTGGAGTTGATCTGATGCGCGTGCGCGCCCTGCAGGGGGACACACTGGACGTTCTCTGCCACCGGCACCTGGGGCGCACCGCCGGACTTTTGGAACAGGTGCTGGCCCTCAACCCGGCCCTGGCCGAATTGGGGCCGCTGCTGCCCAACGGCACTTCGGTGACACTGCCGGAACCGTCCCAGGCCGCGGCGGAACAGCAACCACTGATACAGCTCTGGGACTGATGGACGCACTGGACCGCGCCGCGGAATTGGAACAGCAGCAGCGTAATCATGCGCTGGAGGCGCAGCGCGCGCGGGCCGACTTTAACCGGCCCAGCGCCGCCGACTGCAGTGACTGCGGCGCGGAAATTCCACCGGCCCGGCGCGCCTTCGGCGGCATCACCCGCTGCGTCGAATGCCAGACCCTGCGGGAGAAGAGAAACAGGAGAGGATGATGCAGTTACCCGATTATGCCCGACTGCAAAGCGCGATGACGCGCAAAGCCTATGAATTTTTTGATCGCGGTGATTACAACCTGAACCTGGTGGGCATCCGCAAAGCCGACACCAGCGCCAATACCTTTAACGATCACCTGGCCGTGGCGTTTCGCCTCAACGGCGCGCCGCACTGTTACCTGTTTCCCGCCACCACCGACCCGGGCCTGTACTGGCGCCAGCAGCCCGCCAACGTCAAGGGCACCGCCATCCTGGTGCCCGGCCAGTACCCGGGCCTGTGGCAGATCGGCAAACACCAGGGCAGCTACACCGCACTGGTGCAGCGCGGGCCGGTGCGGGTTTATCGGGACAGCAATCGCGACCGGATACTCGACACCGACGCCCCCATCGAGGGCGGCTATTTCGGGATCAACTGTCACCGGGCGTCCGCCCACCAAAACAGCCAGCAGGTGGACCGCTGGAGCGCCGGCTGCCAGGTGCTGGCCGACCCGCTGGATTTCAACCTGCTGATGGCCCTGTGCCGGCGCGCGGAACCCCTGTGGGGCAACCGCTTCACCTACACCCTGATCGAGGAGGGCGACCTGTGAGTGCGACCGTCATTGCCAGCGCCGCAAAATTTTTGCTCGGCGGCCTGTTCGATACCCTAGGGCCTGTTAACACTAATTTTGATAAAATCTGCGTTTATGGAAATCACAAAATCGCAATTCAAAATTATCGAACACCTGCTGCCTTTACAGCGAGGTAACGTCAAAATACCGAATATACAGGTCATAAACGCTGTTTTG
>NZ_JBFLAB010000093.1:0-7604 GCF_040742695.1 Microbulbifer discodermiae
CAAAACAGCGTTTATGACCTGTATATTCGGTATTTTGACGTTACCTCGCTGTAAAGGCAGCAGGTGTTCGATAATTTTGAATTGCGATTTTGTGATTTCCATAAACGCAGATTTTATCAAAATTAGTGTTAACAGGCCCTAGTTTAGGTACTAGAGCTACAGTTAAAATCAATCCAGTGTCGCTACTAAGACTGAAACTTGTCCGGTTCGTCGGACAGGTCAGCTTCCGCCTCCGCCACCAACAACTTCAATCGCTCGTCAATGAGGTGCAAAAGTGCTAATTGCGCTTCACCAGAGGCATCCGGGTTTAGCGCGCAGAGCGCCAAACGGGTATCATCCAGTTCTCGCAGCAAGCTTTCGCGGCGTTGCTTCGCTAATATTATTTCCGCTGTTGGCACTTTGGCCGGCTGAGTACCACATTCAGACATACTGATGAACTCCTTCTCAGTGATCAACTTGCTTTCCACTATGCGCTGATAGGGCGTTTCCTATTTAGCAATAAGTTGCCACATCCGTATAGATAAAAAAAACAGAAGATCCGGTTTTTTCCATTAAAAAACCCAGAATTTCTGGCTTTTACCACAATTGGCCATTTTTGGCCCTGCTTTGTCATTCCATTACTGAAGAGATGAACGTAAATAACAATAGCCATGCCCCGCGAATGGGCTTGCGCGAAATCATCGGTGCACGCCTCCGCTCAGTGCGCAAACATCGCCGCATCACCGCCACAAACCTGGCTGACAATATGGGTATCCGGGGGGATGTTTTGTCTTTGATGGAGCGAGGACACCAGTCAATCCCGGCTGAATTGCTTGCGGATTGGTGCCTGGCGCTGGACATTTCAGCCAATGCGATATTGACTCCGGAGAGTGATCAGAATTCTGCTTACAAGATAGCACCAAGCACGATGCAACGGCTGTCCGAACTCAGCACACCATACCGCAAGTTGGTTTTACAGCACCTTGATCTGGTCTATGCGCTCGCCCAAGGGGAACAGACAATCGATAAAGCGTAGCTCCGTGGTTAATGAACACTGGTACAGCTTTAGACCTTTTAAAGTGGACCCCATACTGGCAGCCCTAACGATTGCTGCGACTGATTGCGCCAAGGCGCTGCAAAAATCAAAAACTACTGACCGGCGCGAACCGCGCGAACACAGGCGCTGCTGAGGCGGTAGCCGGTGAGGACATAGCCGTCGTAAAAGAGGACCACCCACACAGCAGCGGCATTCCAGGTGCAGGGGGTGCTGGTCCAGTAGGCTCGGCTGCGGGTGTCCGGAAATCTCTCAGTGTCGATGGCCGGATCGTGACGGGAACGGTCTACCAGGGTTGCGAGCTCGTCGACCCTGGGCAGGCGCCAGCCGTTGCCTAGCTCGGTCACGGCTTTCTCGGCTGCCTCGTGGGTGACGGCAGCACCGTCCAGAAGGGTGCTGCTCCATTCAAGGTTGGCACTTTCAGCTGTGTTATTAGTTGTGGCGGTTGCGACATTCAGGTTTTGCATTATGTTCTCCGGTTAAAAACAGGGCCCCGTACTGGCAGCCCTAACGGTTACTGCTGACTGAGTGCGCCGGAGCGCCGGTTTAAAAGAATCAGCCTGACTGATAATGAGTGGCGTTTTCCTTTATTGCTTCTCTTCCCGCAACTGCTGTAATTCCTGGGGTGACAACAGTTCACGCGGGGAAACAGAAACACTAATCTCCGTTGGGCGGTCACTAGAACTGTAGTGCAGACCCCTGGCAATAAAATGACTTTCCACCTCTGTCGCTGATGATAGGATGCGCAGTAAATTTTCCGCATCTTCCAGGATATTTAGTTTGTATTCATAATTTCCAATCTTGGCGATAATCATGCTTTGGTCCTTGTTGAATTGTTATAGAGGGTGATTGATCGGGCAGTAGTTCTGCCCAGCTTTGATAAACAGATACACATCTTCGAGGCGATAGGAATCACAATTGCCCCGCACGCGGTAGGCATCTGTCGTGTCGACAATCGCTACTGGAAATGGCAACGATTCCCGGGGTGGGTTCTGGTGGAAATATTTGGAACCCTCACAGATGGCCGCATAGAGTTGAGTCGTCATGGTTTCGCTCCTCTCAATGCAGTGCCCGCTGCTGCGGATCGGAGATTGCCATCACATCGCAGGCAAATGTCGCCAGGCGGGCGTTGATCAGGGCAAGTTCGTCGCTTTCCAGTTGGGACAGTGATCGGCATTCCCTTTGCGCCCACAGTTGCTCGCGACGTCGCACCAAAACTCGCAGCTGACAGAGCAGTTCCGGGTAAATTTCGAGCTGGACTTTAAGCATCTGCATGACAGCCTCCGTGCAGTTCCCGGTTTAGTACCTGGAGTTGTTTGGCCCGCGCCTCGTGCTCCGCAAAGATGTCCTGGGCGGCGCGTAGCTCGCGCACGGCCTCATCCCTGCTCACCGTGGTGGTTTCCGGGCAGGCGATGCGTTCGCGGCACAGGGACAGCGCCAGGCGGACTAGCCGGGCTTCGGCCAGGTCCAGCACAAATACGGTCTTTTCTGTGTTGTGTTCCATCTTGATTCCCTCCAGGGGTAAACAGTGCCGCGGGCGCTGCCCGCGTGCGGTATAGGCGGCCTCGCGGGCGAGACAGCCAAACAAAAGTTCGTCCTGCACCAGCCCGGCCCAGCTGGATGCCGTGCGCACGGCGCTGTTGTGCAACCAGGCGTGATAGACCTGGATTTCCCCAACGCGGTGGTACAGGGGCAGCAAACGCTGGCTCACGGCCGGGCGGCCTCCCGCATATCTTTAAGCTGCTCCCGCAGCCTGTTGAGGCGTACCCGCATATCACTGCGCAGAACTACCGGCTGCTGCCTGAGCCATTCCTGCACCTCGGTGCGGGTGCGCCTGCTGAGCAAATGCCAGGCTAGGCAGTTGCGGCGATGGTCTTCGCTATTGCTGTCCGCCGGCTGGGCGATCAGTGGCGGCAGTTGTTGTGTGTCCACGGCTGTCTCCTCCGTAAGGAAAGCGCTGGCAGATCGGCAACAGAGGATGGCCAATTGCCAACGACAGTGACTCCTGGCCGCGCCCAATAAATGCGCGGACCCCCTCAAAAAACCCGGAACAATGGAACAAGGCGGCTGGCTCAACCTTCACCCAAGGATTCATGCGGCCTGAAGGGGTGCTTCCTTGTTCCATCCGAAATGGAACAAGTTGGAACAGGATTTTGGGGATTTGGCTGTAGGCCGCGTGGCTACTGGCCTTGCGCCATGTTGAGGAACGGTTGCTTTTGGTAACAAGGATGGAACTTGTTCCAAGTGCCTTGTTCCATGTTGTTCCATAGATGTTCCAAAATTGTTCCATTGAGCTTTACCTTTTAACTTCTTGATTTGATTACTTTTTCTTATACATTTTTCAGTTGTTCCGTTTTGTTCCGTGTTTTTTAACCCCCCTCCCACATATTTTTTCCCCTGGCTCTACAGAGCAAAAAAAATACAAATTGAAGATTCATTGGCCTTTTTCACCACTCTTACGAAATACCCAACACCAGGGGCTAAATCCCGCATTCAGCTTTGATCGAACCCGTTTGTAGCTGATGAACGGATAGCGTTGACTGGTGGGCAGCAGCTGCTTGAGATCGGCCACCGGCACCAGTTCCTGACCGCGTTTGCGGCAGTGCTCCAGGTACTCGTTGAGGTTGATGGCAATTAAGGCGGGGTCGATGCTGTGGTTCAGGCGTTCGATTTGATTAATGCGCTCGCCGTCCTGGTCGTCGACGTACATCGTCTGGTCATTAATGAAGTGGTAGGCATCCCAGAACTGTTTAACGATGGGATGGTCGCTGTTGAGACGGCGCTGGCGATCACGGGCGCGCTCCTGTAAATATTCCTGCACTCGGCTGCGCAAATCCCCATTAAATTCACGTAGCAGCACCTGCAGGGCGTCCACCGCGGCCATCAGTTGCGCGTGGCAGTCGATCACACGGCCCTGTGTAATCCCGCTGTCGGCACTGAGGGTTTCCCGGTGCCGGTCAAAGGCGGCAAAAAACCCAGCCAGCCATTCTTTTTCCCGGGTCAGTGCGGTGTGCAGGTAACCGGCCAGGTTTTTGACCGGTTCCCGCTTGAGGCGGTCGGCCAGGGGGCGGTTCTCGGAGCGCTTGTGGGCGGTGGTGCAGTGCAGGTGCACAATGCGCGAGAGCATGGCCGCGGAGGCCTGCACGGTGGCGTTCTGGCTGATGACCAGGGTGCCGCGAAACAGGCGGTCATTGGTTTTGTTGTCATTGGTCTTGACGCCGCGGGTGTCGATCAAGCCATCCAGGTCATAGACCTTTTTGAAGAGATCCCAGTCGAAGGGCTTACCCGGCCGGCCGCCGGCACCGGTGCTGATTTCCCGGTCGCTTTCAATCACCACCATGGGCAGATTGCTGACCTTGCCCAGGTGTCGGCCGTAGCTGGATTTGGAGGTGCTGAGCATATCCACCCCTTCGTAGTTGTCGCGGCCCAGCAGTTTCCATAGAAAACGGATCAGGGTGGATTTGCCCGCGTCGGCTTCACCGGTGAGTTCCAGGAAGTGAAACGCCTGGTGCTGCTCTTTGATCTGGCGGGCAAACAAGCTGGCGGTAAAGTAAGCCAGGGCGGCAATGCCGTTGAGGTGAAAGACCTTGACGAAATCCGGCCACCAGCTGCCGTTGAATTGGTCGCTGTGGTGCACCGGCATATCTTCCAGGGTGGTTTTGATGGCGGTGTCGCCCAGCTGTAAAAAGCCGTGCGCGTTGGCGGGCAGCAGCTGGCCCTGACGATAGCCGAAGCCGGGAAAGATGTAAGCGCGGGAATCCTCGTCATAGCCCATATGGGGCAGGGTGGTCACTCGGGCGACCTCCCCGTCCAGCCAGCGGGCCTTGAGGAGTTTTAAATCCCCGGCCCCGCCTTCAAAGCTGCCGCCGTCGGTATGAGACAGCAGAGCTAGGCCAAAGGCGCGGGGGTCGGAGAGGGCATTGGGTGAAAAGGCCCCCAGGTAATTGCGGCTGCTGTTCGCCTTTTTAATGTGGAAGAAATAGCGGCGCTCGCCGGTTAGCCGGTCGATCTCGGTGTATTGGAAGCTGGGCACACAGTTGGAGATTTCCCACACCTTCGTCGCCTGGTTAAAGGCATCCCAGCTTGAACCCCAGGCGAAAGGACCGTCATCGCTGGCCTTGTTGAAATCCTCCAGGGAGAAGCGGGCGGAGTAGAGTTTGTCGCGGTGCTCTATGACCGTCTTGCTGAATGGTTTCCAACCGTAAAGGGCATAGGCTTTCTTTTTCGGGGTCTCGGCGATAAAGATCCGTCCCCGCCAATGGCATTCCTCAACGGTGGTATCGTTGAGCCGCTTTTCCCGATACAGGTCATCCCAGTCTTTGCTGCTGCCGGTCAGTGCCACTTCCACTGTCTCGCCCTGGTCGACCAATTCCCGGTGGTATTTGACCAGGTGCTTGCGCGCACCGGGTTCGTCGTCATAGGCCAAACACCAGGTTATCCCCTGGCCCGCACTTTCCCGAATCAGCCCCCTCGGCAGATTGGAACAACTGAAGGCGGCCACGGCTTTGTATCCCGCCAGGTACATGGCGATACAGTGGAAAATGGCTTCGACAATATAGACCTTGTCCCCCGGCTCAATGACCTGCGGCGGCGGCGCCCAATGCTTTCCGGCAACACTGGTGCCAGACTTGAAGCGCGCCTTCTTGCCCCCGGCCTTTTGCACATGGGCCTTGTCGATGATGCGCTGCCAGTAGTCCTGCTTACCCCCGAAAAGATAAAACAGCACCGTTTCGGCCCAGGTACCATCCGGCAGTTTGTAAAAACCCTGCTCGAACCAGTCCTCGATATCGGCGGTGGGAAAGCCGCGGTTGTGTGACAGATAGGCCCTGGCGGTGGCCTTGGTGTCTTCGTCGCTGGAGGGGAAGCGCTTGGAGAAGTTTTCAAACAGGTCCGGATAGCGATCCCGGACCCGCTCCCGATAACCGCACTTGTCCTCGCGATCACAGCGCAACGTAATCGGCTTGTCAGCGCTGATCCAGACCGTCTTGCGTTCACAGTCCGGGCAGACCCCCTGGCGGTAGGTATTGGATGCTTCCTTTAGAGCCAGCTTGAGTGACTGGTCCCGCTCCAGCGCCGCCACCACATCGCGGTTGATCTGGCTGTAGTCCATGGCCTGAGCCCTACTTTTGCTTCGGCTTGGGCGATTCGGACTCAAGGCACCTGATTGCCAACTGTATAAGGTTGATCATTCGATACCGGCCAATTTTGATGGTTGGTAGATGTCCCCGATCTACTTGGCAGCGCACCGTTTTTAGGGTGTGGCCGGCGTTAATTGCATACTCCGCCTGCGTACAAACGGGGGATTTAAGGAATGGGATAACTTGCTCATGCATTCTCATTATTCTCCTGTTGATGCTGATAGTGGCGTAATGAGGTGTAATATTTACACTGATTATTCGGTATCAAGTCAACACTAGAAGGTGTTTTTTTTACACTTTAGGCGTTAAACTCCACGACTTTTGTCCAAATTTACGATTAAAGTTGTAAAAATAGATTCAACTAGTGCAGTATTGGAGAACCAATGAGAATCAAAGAGGCTTAGCTACAGGGAATGGTGAGTACCGCAAAACTAAAACCAGGCGACCGGGTCCGGGCGATCAGAGAGCTAACCGGGCTTAACCAGCGAGAATTTGCTGAGGCGCTGGGCGTCGATATAACCCTTTTGAAAAATATTGAATACAAGCGCAACCGAGTGACCGAGAGCTTCTATGAAATCATAGGGCGCACCTTCCCAGAGATGTTGCCTTGGTTTGTTTATGAAGGGCCACTGACACTGGACTCGTTGAGAAACAGCAAAAGCAGTCTCTGCAAGGTAGCAGCGGCCCGTATTGATGCCGGATTTATACCCGCAGGGTTCTTTTCCGAGGATATATTCAAGGATGGCAATCAATAAGGTTGAGAATGGTCGTTGGCAGGCGGATGTTCAACCCCAGGGACGTGGCGGTAAGCGAGTCCGCAAAACCTTTGATACCAAAGGCGAGGCCGCTCGCTGGACACGGGCCCAGTTGGCCGCTGCAGACAAAGGTGAGTGGGTACCACCTCAAAGGGATAAGCGGCGCTTACGCGATTTAGTAAACATCTGGTACAAGTTACACGGACATACCCTCAAAAGGGGAGGGGAGCGTCGCAACTGGCTTTTGTCATTGTGCGAGATGATGGGAGATCCACTTGCCAAGTCGGTCACAGCGGAATTCTATGCGGAGTTCCGGCAAAAGCGCTTGGTCGGGGGAATCAAAGGTAGCAAGCGCCACCGGGGTTCCATTACCGCGAAAACGTGTAATCATGAGTTAACTTACCTACGAGCTATGTTTAATGAGCTATCTCGTCTAGGGAAATGGTATTCCGAAAACCCACTCACAGGTCTGCGCCCTCTAAAGATCGACCAGCGTGAATTAACCTTCCTTGACCCGGACCAGATCAAGAAACTGCTAGGGAACCTCTGAAAAACTGCTCCAGTCTGGCATAATTTACCCCATTTCCAACATACACAGATTCAATCATGAGCCAACTGACCTTCGCCGAAGCCGAATACACTATCAAGAAACGCAAAACACGGCGCGAACTGTTCCTC
>NZ_JBFLAB010000094.1:0-7531 GCF_040742695.1 Microbulbifer discodermiae
GCCCGTCTATACGCCTTTGCCTTCGTACAATCGCTTTATCGCCCTTGAGCAGCAGGCCCTGGCCTCGAAGGAGCAGCAGCAGTACTGGCAGTCCACCTTGCAAGGCGCGCACCTGCCCTGGTGGAGCGGGCGCGAAAAAGCTCCGAGTCAGGTAATTCAGTGCGATATCTCCCTTTCGTCCAGTCGCCATATAATCCAACTGGCACGCCGCCTTGGGGTACAGGAAAAGAGCGTCTGGTGTGCCATCTATCTGGCACTGCTGTCACTGCTCGATGGCTCTGAGGAAGTGATGGGGCTGGTGGCGACCCAGGGACGTCCGGAAATACCTGACGGGGATAAAATGGTGGGGGTTTTTGTCAACGCTCTGCCAATACAGAAAAAAATCAGCGGGCTTAGCTGGGAAGCTTATATTTTGCAGGTCGATCAGACACTGCGTGCACAGCATGGCCACCGCCACTACCCCCTTTCGGAAATTCAGCGCGACAGCGATTTGGATTTTTCCGCAGCATTATTTAATTACACCAACTGGCATGTGTACTACGCCGAAAAGGAGCAGGATAGGCAAATTGATGACAATAGTTTCTCACCCACTTCCGGGGAACAGACAGACGCACCCTTGAAAGTCGGCGGGTGGGCGGAAACCAACTACCTGCTTTTGCTCGATGTTTTTAAAGACGAGAGCAGGGAAACGTTTGGTCTTGATATTAATGCCGATATCCAAATATTCAGTCAGCATTTTCGTGAGCGCATCCGCCACTACGTTGGCAATATTCTCAGGCAGTTGGAAACGCGTGCCGACAAGACTATCGATCTCGGTGCTTTGTTAAGCGATGCGGACCGACAGCATTGGCAAGCGCTGCAGACACCTGTAACGCAATATCCTAACGCCCAGGACATTTACACTGTGTTCGTGCGACAGGCTGAATACAGACCCGACGCCATCGCTCTGGTTCACCATGAGGAACAAATCAGCTATGGCCAGCTGCAACAGCGAGCCCGTCACCTGAGTGCTCAACTGCACGCGCAAGGTATTGGGCCGGAATCACGGGTGGGCCTGTGTATGGATCGCTGCGTCCACATGGTGGTCGGCATGCTGGCCACTTTGCGACTCGGTGGCTGCTATGTGCCCCTGGATCCTCACGATCCACCAGCGCGTCTGGCTTATATTCTCAAAGATAGCGGTATTGCCATCGTGCTGGCGCAAGCAGCTCATGAAAAAGCACAGGGGCTTGCGACCTATGTGCCAGTATTGGACATTACCGACAGGCCCTCTTTTGAGCCCTTCCTTGCCACCCCGCCAGCGCACAAAAGTCTGCCCACGAATCTCGCCTACATTAACTATACCTCCGGCAGTACTGGAAAACCCAAGGGCGTTTTACTGCAGCAGAAAAATGTATTGAGCCTTGCCGGTGGTGAAAGCGCCATTGCCATAGACGATTCGGAAATCGTTGCACAGACGGCTAATTATGCTTTCGATGCCATTACTTATGAGCTGTGGACTTGCCTGTTGACAGGGGCAAGGCTGGTTATTGTCGATCGCGACCTGACCCTGGAAGGTGCCCGCCTGCAGGAAACATTTGTCCGCTACGGAATTTCCACCGCGTTTCTTGCAACGGCCCTGTTTAATCGTATCGGGCTGGCCAACCAGCACGCATTTGCTTCACTCGATAAATTAATCATGGGTGGTGAAGCCTGTTCGGTAGAGGCCATCGAGCAGGTGCTGGCTCACAAACCCCGGCGTTTAATTAACGGCTATGGTCCCACCGAATGCACTACCTTCGCTACCACCTTTGATCTGGATACCGATATTTTGCGTTATCGCAGCGCACCTGTCGGGCGCCCCCTGGCGAATAATTCGGTTTATATTCTCAATCACGCCGGGCTTGTGCCTGTGGGTGTGGTGGGAGAGTTGTGTATTGGTGGGGCGGGTCTGGCCCGGGGCTATTTAAACCAGGCAAAACTCACCGCCGAAAAGTTTATCCCCAACCCCTTTAGCGATGTGCCGGGCGAGCGCCTGTATCGCAGCGGGGATTTGGCCAGGTTAATTCCTCAGGGAGAGGGTTTTGAGGGGCAGTTGGAATACCTCGGGCGGGTGGATCAGCAGGTTAAGATTCGCGGTTTTCGTATTGAAGTGGGCGAAATTGAGAATGTCCTCGGCGAACATGCAGGGGTGGACAATATTTGCATCTCCCTGGGCGATCGCCACGCAGGCAGTCCATCCCTGATCGCCTACTTAGTCAATGCCCAATGCCAGGATGAAGACACGAAAGGGAAATTGATCGCACAGGTGCAGCAGTTTGCCTGTGCCCGCTTGGCTTCGTACATGCTGCCGACCGATTATGTGGTGCTCGATAAACTGCCTTTGACGGCCAACGGCAAAGTGGATTATGCGATGCTGCCAAACCCGGGGCCGTCACTGTCCCGCCATGCCTATGTCGCGCCTGAGAGTGAAACAGAAATCCTCCTGAGTGATATTTGGCAGCGGGTCCTGGGAGTGGAGACCGTCGGATGCGAGGATAATTTTTTCCAGCTGGGTGGCCACTCGCTGATGGTGATGCAGGTGATCGCCCAACTGCGTGAGCGGGGCGTTGAGCTGTCTGTCGAGCAGCTGTTCCGTGCGCAGAATTTGGCGGAGCTTGCCAAGGGCATCGATGCGGCCCGCGCGGTCGACCAGGACCGTTTTGTCGCCCCTGAAAACGGTATTCCCGAAAATCCCCAGCAGATCCGACCCGATATGCTGTCCCTGGTGGTGCTCTCTCAGCAGGATATTGATCAGGCGGTCAGCCAGGTAGATGGTGGTGTGGCCAATATCAAGGATATATATCCCCTGGGCCCACTGCAGGAAGGTATTCTGTTTGTGCACACGATGTCGCAGCAGAGCGACCCTTTTATCATTAACAGCCTATATAAGGTGGATGGTGCCGGGCCGGTGGCGGCGCTGATCAAGGCTCTGCAATTTGTGATTGACCGTCACGATATCCTGCGTACAGCCTTTGTCTGGCAGGGGCTTTCGCAGCCTTTGCAGGTAGTCTTGCGCCGGGCGCGCCTCGCGGTCGAGTATTTTGATCTACAGCCCGGGCAGATCGATGCCGAACTGAATACACGCATGGACCCTGAGAAACAGCACATGGTGCTGGAACAGGCACCCCTCTTGCGCCTCCAGGTGGGCAGACTTGCCGGCAGCGCAAGTCACTACGTGATCTTCCAGTTTCACCACCTGGTGCTGGATCACGTCAGCCTCGAAATTATTGTGCGTGAGGTCGCCCACTTTGAAGCGGGCGAGCAGCACAAGCTGCCCCAAGCGATTCCCTACCGCCAGTATATTGCTCACGTCCAACATTTGGCGAAGTCCGGGCGAGCGCAAGAATTTTTCCGCTCGATGCTGACGGGCATCAAGGGCGATACCGAGCTTTTTGGTCTGACTCTGGCCAAGGCCAAAGGCGGTCGTATCCTTGAACACAGCTGCGCACTCCCCAACGATCTTGCGGCGCGGATTCGCGAGACAGCGCGCGCGCGACAACTGAGTCCGTCGGTCATTTTTCATAGCGCCTACGCCATGCTTATTGGCCTTTGCAGCGGTCGCGACGATGTTACCTTCGGCACCGTTCTGTCGGGCCGGTTGCAAGGTACCCTTGGGGCTGAGAGCATGCCGGGCCTGTTCATCAACACCTTGCCGCTTAGAGTAGGGTTGGGCAGGCACAGCGGTGAAAGCCTGATTCTGGAGGTCAAAGAGAAGCTTCAGCAATTGGTCAGCGTGGAATACGAAGCCCTGGCTGTGGCCTTGAAAGCTGCGGGTCTGCCCGCCGGAAGCACGGTTTTTTCCGCGCTACTCAACTATCGGCATTCGGCGCCGGACAAAGCACCCCGTTCGACAGGTGCGTCTGAAGGCCTCGAGTTTCTCGCCGCCCACGAACGCACCAACTACCCCTTTTCCCTTGCCGTCAACGATTTTGGTGAGCACTTTTCGTTGGATTTTCTGATCGACGAGCGAATTCAGATGGCGCCTGTTGTCGATTATTTCCTATCAACGATCCGTTATTTGATGGATCAACTATCCCCGCACGCGAGTGGCCCACTGATGCTTGATCACGGGCTGCCGGCAGATGTGAGAACAGCGCTTTTGGTTCCCGGGCCCATTCCCTCCGCGCCTTATCCGCTGTCCCAAAGCCTGTTGTCATCCTTCGAGCACTGGGCGGCCGAGTCGGAGGATGCCCTGGCGCTGGTGTCGGAAGCGGGCGGGGAACAGTTGACCTACGGCGAGCTTGCACACCGGGCCAACCGCCTGGCGCACGCCCTGCAGGCGCGCGGTGTGGGCCTGGAAACTCCCGTCGGGGTATGCCTGCCCCGCGGCCCCTCACTGATCATCAGCGCTGTGGCCATCCTCAAAGCCGGGGCGGTCTATGTCCCCCTGGAGCCGTCCAACCCCGCCCCGCGCATGACCTATATCCTGAACGACAGCCAGGTCGCCTGGGTGATCAGCGACAGCGAGCACCTTGAAGCCCTGGGCGGGACAGAACGGCCCTGCCTGTGTCTGGACCGGCCGGAGATCCGACAGGAACTTGGCCGGTTACCCGGCACACCACCGCCGGTGCCCAGGGTGAGTGACCACGGCGAGCGCAGCGCCTATCTGATCTACACCTCCGGCAGCACCGGTCAGCCCAAGGGCGTTATGGCCTGCCACCGGGCAGTGCTCAACCGTCTGTGCTGGCAGGCCGAGACCATGCCCGCAGCCGCCACAGATGTGTTCTGCCAAAAAACCCGCATCGGCTTTGTCGACCATGTAGCGGAGATTTTTCAGGCCTTGCACCGCGGCCGGCCGCTGGTGATTCTGGAGGAGGAGAGCCTGCAGACACCGGTGCGCCTCGGCCAGTGGCTGCGGGACTGGCACATCAGCCACCTCACTCTGGTGCCCTCACTGCTCAAAACCCTGCTGGCCAGCGGTCTGTCAGCGCCGGGACTGAAGGTGGTCACCAGCTCCGGCGAGGCCCTGTGGCACAGCGATCTGAGCGGCTTTGAAGAGGCCTTTCCCGGCGCCGAGCTATGGAACCTATACGGTTCCACCGAAGTGGGCGCCGACGTGAGCGCCTGCCGCTGGTCCTTTACCGAGGCGGCGGCCCCGGAGTGCTCGGTGATCGGGCAGCCCATCGCCAACCTCAGCGCCTATGTGCTCGGCCCCCGAGGCGAGCTTTTACCGCCGGGTGTGGTGGGCGAGTTGTGCATCGCCGGTACGGGGCTCGCCCATGGCTATGTGGGCCGCGGCGATTTGACCGCAGAGCGCTTTGTGCCCCACCCGTTCAGCGACACCCCGGGCGAGCGACTCTACTGCACGGGCGACCGTGTGCGTTATCTCCCTGACGGCAGCCTCGACTTTATCGGGCGCCTGGATGGGCAGGTCAACCTGCGCGGCTTTCGCATCGAATTGGGAGAGATCGAACACCACCTGCGCAGTCACGAGGCCGTGCAGGAGGCTGTCGCCGCGTTGCACGAGGCCGAAGGGGAAGAGCCCCGCCTGCTGGCCTATGTGCGGGTGGCGGAGGGTCTGGCGGACCCGGCTGGTGTGGAAAGGCAAGTGCGAGAATCCCTCAAGAGGGAGCTGCCGGCCTATATGCAACCTTCAGCCATCCAGGTATTGCCCCGCTTCCCGCGTACCGTCAGCGGTAAACTTGACCGCCAGGCCCTGCCAGTGCCGAGTCAAGGCGCGCTGGCACAAGGCGGCGCCAATGGGCCGCAAGGCACGACGGAATCCCTGCTGGCCAGCCTCTGGCAGGCCCTGCTGCAGGTTCCCCCGGTGGGGCGGGAGGACAACTTCTTCGAGCTGGGTGGTCACTCGCTGCTGGCCACGCAATTGGTGTCCCGCATCCGCGCCGCCTTCGGCGTCGATCTGCCGATCCGCTGTCTGTTTGAATCCCAGACCCTCAAGGCCCAGGCCCGGGCCCTGGAGCAAGCCTTAAAGCACGGCGCGACCGAGGCCCACCCCCCCCTGGTGCCAGTGCCCCGGGAGCCGGGGCGTGAGGCGCCCCTGTCCTATGCCCAGCAGCGTCTGTGGTTTTTGGGGCAGTACACGGGGCCGAGCGATGTCTACAACATGCCCCTGGCGCTTGAGATTTGTGGTCAGGTCAAGGAGGCGGCACTGCTGAAGGCCCTGGCGGCGTTGTTTGCACGTCACGAGAGTCTGCGCACCTGCTTTCGGGTGCACGGCGACGAGGCCTGGCAGGTGATCGACGCCGAAGGCCCGGCCCTTGCAGTGGAAGCGGTGGAAAGCGAGGCCGAACTGCAGCGCATTGCCGCTGCCGAGCGTCATTACGCCTTTGACCTGGCGGCCGACGCCCTGTGCCGGGTGCGCCTGTTGCGCCGGGACGGGGATCTGGACAGCGACGAGAATGGGGACGACAGCGAGCCATCCTACGCGCTGCTGCTGACCATGCACCACAGCATCTCCGATGGCTGGTCCCTGGGAATTGTGTTCCGCGAGTTAATTGCTCTTTACGAGGCTTTCGCCGCGGGCGAGGCCAACCCCCTGGCGCCCCTGCCGGTACAGTATGCCGACTTCGCGCACTGGCAGCGCCAGTGGTTGCGCGGTGAAGTGCTTGAGCGCCAGCTCGATTACTGGCGCCAGGCCCTGGCGGATCTGCCGCCACTGCTGACCCTGCCCACGGACCGGCCGCGCCCGCCGGAGCAGCGCTTTCGCGGCGGCTTCGCAGCGGTGGCGCTGCCGGCGGCCCTGTCGCAACAGTTACAGGCCCTGAGTCAGGCCCGGGGCGTCACCCTGTTTATGACGTTGCAATCGGCCTTTGCGGTGCTGTTGGGGCGCTACGCCGGCCAGGACGATGTCGCCATCGGCACGCCCATCGCCAACCGTACGCGTGAAGAGACAGAAGGGCTGATTGGATTTTTTGTCAACAGCCTGGTGCTGCGCAGCCGCCTGGACAAGGACCCGAGCTTCAATGAGCTTTTGGTGCAGAGCCGGGAGGCCTCATTGCAGGCCTACGCCCACCAGGATATTCCCTTTGAGATGCTGGTGGAGGCCATCAACCCGGTGCGCAGTCGGGCCCATTCACCCCTGTTTCAGGTGATGCTGGTGTTGCAAAACACACCATCTGCTGCAGTTTCCCTAGCTGATATTGAGATCGAGCAGCTGGCTCCGTCGGAAGATGCTGCGCGGGTGTCCCGTTTCGACCTTACCCTGAGCCTGGAAAGCACAGAGGCGGGCATTGTCGGTGCCATGGAGTACGATCGGGATCTGTTTGACGCCTCAACCATTGAGCGTTTTCTCGGGCACTATCAGCAGCTATTGGCCGCCGTTGTGGAGGCGCCTGAGTGTCGCATTTCACGTCTCGGGTGCCTCTCCGAGTCGGACATGGCTTTCTTCAAACAGCAGGGTGGTCTTTCCGCGCCTTATCCGCTGTCCCAAAGCCTGTTGTCATCCTTCGAGCACTGGGCGGCCGAGTCGGAGGATGCCCTGGCGCTGGTGTCGGAAGCGGGCGGGGAACAGTTGACCTACGGCGAGCTTGCACACCGGGCCAACCGCCTG
>NZ_JBFLAB010000095.1:0-7484 GCF_040742695.1 Microbulbifer discodermiae
GAGGAACAGTTCGCGCCGTGTTTTGCGTTTCTTGATAGTGTATTCGGCTTCGGCGAAGGTCAGTTGGCTCATGATTGAATCTGTGTATGTTGGAAATGGGGTAAATTATGCCAGACTGGAGCAGTTTTTCAGAGGTTCCCTAGATGCCGGTAATCTGGATTTGCGTAATACTCCTCTTCCCTCCAGCAACTGTAGGTCAGCTTAATGACGTGGGTGTCCCTGCTGCCGCAGGCGCTGGTGCGCAGTTCGCCCCAGTCCATGGATTCTGTCGGTGTTTCTTCCGCGGTTTGCCTCGTGTTTGTGCTCAGAAAAGCGATGACAAGTCCGCTCCAGAAGTATCGCCGAGCCGCTTCCGGGTCAGTGCAATAGTCTAAGAGCAGGCGCAGTGCGTGGCAGCCGGTGACGCCGTGCAACAGGGTAAAATCGCCGCTGTTACGATAAGCGCTCAGTGCGACTTGGGCAATAGCCTGTAGGTCCAGTTGCTGGGGCTGGACAGGTGTGTCGAGCCATCCACTCTGATGGGTGACTGCTGCCATGTGGGCGGCGATATTGCCTGGGGCCGCTGGCATGGTGGGATACCGGTAAGCCAATAGTGAGGGGATTTCTGCTGCCGGCACCTCTATTCTGTGGTCACAGGTGGGTAATGTCCGATATTCCAGATTCCAGTAGGCGAGGCCGGTAGCAATCTCCTGTTGGTGATTGGCATCCACACCGTAGGCGGTACGAATGAGTGGATGGAAAGCGGCGGAGGCAATCGCCGGCAACAGTGGTGGCAGTTCACGGCGCAGGCACTCTGCGATACCGAGCTGGCACAGCTGGTGTTGATAATAGTCGATGGCGGTGGGCAAAAGTTGTTCGCGGTTGCGACAATCGCCAATCGCAACTTCGGGGTTTGGCGGGGGCAACCGGGGGCTTTCCAAAAGGGGGGCGGAACGGTCGAAGGCCTGTTGCAGTTGTTCGCGGCTGGCCCCCATTTTGTCCAGTGCGATCAACACCATGGGCAGGTGGTTGGCCAGACGGTCACCATAGTGAACATGGTAACGACTGGCCGCTTCCAACAGTTCTGCACAGTAGCGGGTAATGGCCATAGGTTCCCTCCTTGGCGGTGGTTTCTCTGTTATTTCAGTTTGCGCAATGGTCCATTGAGTGTTGCATACCGGATGGTTGAACTGCCTGGCGAAGCCGGTTGGTCACCAGATCAGAGCTAATCATAGCGCGCTCCGCAGAATTTGTGATTACGGAGTTGTTGTGGCACTGGCCTGGATGCTGTTCGCGCTGGTGGAATCCTGTCTGTTTGTTGCCCGTCGGTTTTGGTCGGTGGGCAACAGGTACAAAAAAGCCCGCAGTCTGCGGGCTTTGGCTCAGGTCTTGAGCTTCTTGTAGTGCATCCGGTGGGGCGCGGCCTGATCCCCTTTGCGCTTGACGAAATCCTCGTGGTAATCAGTGTAGTTGCCGGCGAAGAACACCGCTTCGCTGTCGCCCTCATAGGCGAGAATATGCGTGGCGACGCGATCGAGGAACCAGCGGTCGTGGGAGATTACCAGGGCGCAGCCGGGGAAGTTGAGCAGGGCCTCTTCCAGGGCGCGCAGGGTTTCGATGTCCAGGTCGTTGGAGGGTTCATCCAGCAACAGCAGGTTGGCGCCCTGCTTGAGGGTATAGGCTAGGTGCAGGCGCCCGCGCTCACCGCCGGACAGTTCGCCCACGCGTTTCTGCTGATCACTGCCTTTGAAGTTGAAGCGGCCTACATAGTTGCGTGAACCCACTTCGTAGTTGTTGATTTTGAGCATGTCGTGGCCGCCGGAGATGGCTTCCCACACTGTTTTGCTGTCATCCAGGCTCTCGCGCCCTTGCTCCACGTAGGCCACTTTGACTGTTTCGCCGATTCTGATCTCGCCGGAGTCCGGCTGTTCGCTGCCACTGATCATGCGAAACAGAGTGGACTTGCCAGCACCGTTGCCGCCGACGATGCCCACGATGGCGCCCTTGGGTATGCGGAAGGACAGGTTGTCGATCAGCAGCCGGTCGCTGAAGCCCTTGCTCACCCGGTCGAATTCGATCACATTGTCGCCGAGGCGCTCGCCGGGTGGGATATAGATTTCGTTGGTCTCGTTGCGACTCTGGAACTCCTGGGACTGCATTTCCTCCAGGCGCGCAAGGCGGGCCTTATTTTTGGACTGGCGCCCCTTGGGGTTCTGGCGCGCCCATTCCAGTTCCTTCTGCATGGCTTTGATACGGGCCTGTTCGCCGCGCTGCTCCTGTTCCAGGCGCGCTTCTTTCTGCTCCAGCCAGGTGGTGTAGTTGCCCTCCCAGGGGATGCCGTGGCCGCGGTCCAGTTCCAGTATCCAGCCGGCGACATTGTCGAGGAAATAGCGGTCGTGGGTGATGGCCACCACGGTACCGTTAAAGTCGTGCAGGAATCGCTCCAGCCAGAATACGGATTCCGCATCCAGGTGGTTGGTGGGTTCGTCCAGCAGCAGCATATCCGGGCGGGACAACAGTAGCCGGCACAGGGCTACGCGGCGTTTCTCACCCCCGGACAGGTTGCTGACATCCGCGTCCCAGGGTGGCAGGCGCAGGGCATCTGCGGCCACTTCCAGGCGGTGCTCCAGATTATGGGCATCCCAGGCCTGGATAATGTCTTCGAACTGTTGCTGTTTTTTTGCCAGGGCATCGAAATCCGCATCCGGCTCTGCGTAGTCGGCGTACACCTGTTCCAGGCCGGCAAGGGCGTCGATGGCCTCACGCACACCATCTTCCACATTGCCCCGCACTGTCTTGCCGGCATCCAGCTGGGGTTCCTGGGGCAGGTAGCCCACCTTGATACCGGGCATGGCGCGTGCTTCACCATTATAGTCCTGGTCGACCCCCGCCATGATACGCAGCAGGCTGGATTTGCCGGCGCCGTTGAGCCCCAGCACACCGATCTTGGCGCCGGGGAAGAAAGACAGGGAAATATCCTTGAGAATTTCACGTTTGGGCGGTACTACTTTGCCCACCCGGTTCATGGTGTATACGTATTCGGCCATTTGGGGGTCCGTACTTGGTGTTGGAATCGGTCAGAATTTGCGCGCAACTTATCAGTTTGCGTAAAAAGTGCAACTGTGCCAGAGACCCATGGGTGGCTGTAATCCGGTGTAGCTGACGCCGGCGTTGATCTGTGTTTAACTGCGGCGTTATCGCGGTCAACGGCAACAAGGCGTGCAGTAATGAATCAGGATTCTCCGGTATTGTTTTCCCGGCACGGCGCCCTGGCGGTCGCCACCCTGAACCTGCCCGGGGCCCTCAATGCGTTGAACCTGCAGATGATAGAGCTGCTGGCGGCGCAGCTGGATGCCTGGGTCGCGGATGATGAAGTGGCCGCTGTGTGGATAGACGGCAGCGGTGATAAGGCTCTCTGTGCCGGCGGTGACGTGGTGGCCTTGTACCGGGAGTCGACTGTTTATGGCGAGACCCCCGATTACAGCTACACCACCAGCTTTTTTTCCAGCGAGTACCGCCTGGACTACAGGATACACACCTACCCCAAGCCCATCGTGGTGTGGGGGGGCGGTATCGTCATGGGGGGCGGTATCGGCATCATGGCCGGTGCCAGCCATCGCATAGTGACCGAGACCACCCGCATGGCTATGCCGGAGATCACTATCGGGTTGTTCCCGGATGTGGGGGGCAGCTGGTTTCTGAATCGTATGCCCGGCCGCCTGGGACTGTTCCTGGGTCTGACCGACGTACAGTTCACTGGCAGCGACGCACTGTTTGCGGGCTTGGCGGACCGGCTGCTGCCGGCAGCCGATGCCCGGAAGGTACTGGGTAGTGTGGCGGCACTGCCGTTTGGCGCCAATGTGGAACAGAATCACCAACTGGTTACCGACTGTCTGCGAGAGTTGGAGATGCCGCGAGACCGCTGGCCGATACAAAAGCTGCGGGCTCGTTATGAGATGATCCAACAGTTGACTGACGCCGCCACGCTGCCGGAGGTTTGCCGAGGGATTACCGGTTACCGCGGTGACGACGAGTGGCTGCAGCGGGCCGCCGCGACACTGGCTGGCGGCTCGCCACTGACACCCTGGATTGTCTGGGAGCAGTTGCGCCAGGGCAGGGGCCTGCCGCTGGCCGACATATTTCGCATGGAGCTGGTGCTGGCGGTGAATCTGTGTGCCAGTGGGCATTTCCGCGAAGGCGTGCGCGCCCTGCTGATCGACAAGGATCGGCAGCCACGCTGGCAGCCGGACAACCTGTGGGAGATTCAGACTGCACAGGTGGACGCCTGCTTTGTGCCCCCCTGGCCAGAGAATCCGCTGAGGGATCTAGCAGGCTGTTGAAAAAGTCCTTTTCAGCAGCCTGCTGTCCCGAACAGGGATGTTCGGGCCGCAAATCAAGCATGTAACTGCTTGATTTGTCGTGGAGGGTTTGCGGACATGAGCCGCAAACCCGGGTTGAGGGAAGCCAGGGAGGGCTTTCTCAACAACCTGCTAGGAGTCTCTGACTAGCTAAGTGCAACCTCAGGCTTTACGTCGGGTTTGATATCAAGGCTGGCTGCCTTTCAAGCACAGCGGAAGGGCCCGACGCAAAGGCCACAGGACCTTGCCAAGCGAGGCCACAGGCTTCGCCGAGGCAGTACTGAATTAATCAGGGGCTTCCGGGCTGAGCGAGGCGGCGTCCGATAGGGCACAGGGAGATAATTACAATTTAGGAGCTGCAACAATGGCAAAGGTCGCGTTTATCGGTCTCGGCAACATGGGCGGACCCATGGCCGCCAATCTGGTCAAGAAAGGTTTTGCCGTCAGTGCATTTGATCTGTCCCGGGAGGCGATGGCACAGGCGGAGGCACATGGGTGCGCGCTGGCGGCGAGCGCGGCCGAGGCGACGGAGGGCGCCGAAACCTTGATCTCCATGTTGCCCGGGGGAGAAGCGGTGAAAGGACTTTTTCTCGGTGCGCGGGGGCTGTTGCAGGCCCTGGATGACGACGTGCTGGTGATCGACAGCTCCACCATCGCCGCCAATGACGCGCGTCAACTGATCGCCGCAGCCGGTGAGCGCGGTCTGCGTGCCATAGACGCGCCTGTTTCCGGTGGCACTGCGGCGGCTGCCGCGGGTACTCTCTCCTTTATGTGTGGCGGTGACACCGGAGCGGTGCGGGCGGCGGAACCCTACCTCAAAGCCATGGGTACCAATATCTTCCATGCCGGACCTGCGGGCAGTGGGCAGGTGGCCAAGATCTGCAACAACATGCTGCTGGCGATTCATATGCTCGGCACTGCAGAAGCGCTGCAACTGGGTGTGGACAATGGCCTGGACCCACGGGTGCTGTCGGAGATTATGCAGGCCAGCTCCGGCGACAACTGGTCGCTGGACAAATACAACCCCTACCCCGGTGTGATGGAAGGTGTCCCGGCCTCCCGGGGCTACACAGGTGGTTTTTCCGTGGCGTTGATGCAAAAGGACCTGGGTCTGGCGATGGATACGGCTGCCAACAGCGCCTCTTCGACGCCCCTGGGCGCCCTGGCAAAAAATCTCTATCAGTTGCACGGGGTCGACAGGGAAACCCAGCAATTGGATTTCTCCAGTATTCAGAACCTCTTCCGCCGCCCTGCAGGCGACTGATGGATTGCGAAAGCGCAGCGGTTTTCTTTAGGTGCAAAGGCGCTCCGGCGGTGCCGTGACGTAGGCGTGCAGCGATTCATACAGCTTCCGGGTCGGGGTGCCGAATAGCGGATCCTGCTGTCGCCGCAGTTGCCGACCAATCTTACGCCAATCCTCCTCTGTCAGCAGTTGTTCGAGCTGCGGAAAAATATGCGTGTTTTCGCGTTGCATGTGCTGTCGCTGCAGTTCCAGGTAATTCTCTGCGGCCCTCAGCAGCTGGCTGCGCTCCACGGCGACATCGTTGGCAACGGCATAGAAAAGCGCCGCCGTATGACTGGTTGCGGCGGCAATCGCCTTGTGTTCCTCCCGAGCTGTCAGTATCTCCGCGCTGCAGTTGATGGATTTTTCCATTAGCCTGGCCATGGCCAAGTCTTCCAGTGGGTGGTGCCAGCGGTCTGGATAGACACTGATATAGTCGAGGGCGTCGAGAATCAGGCTGAGGGTGGAGGGGCTTCGATCGCGTCTATCCAGGTCGGCCAGCAGGCGTTCCACGGCATCCAGCAGCAGTTGCATATTGTGGTGGTCCCGGCACAGCTGTCGGTACAAGTAGTGCATGATGCCCTCCCAGGCAGGTTGACTGGTCCGATGTTATGGCGTCGCGGGGGCTGTCACTTGACGTAGATCAATTCCTGCCGCCGAGCTGGCGCGGCATTTGGCCTGTTGCCGGTAACCCCAAACAAACCGGACCAGGGCCACCTCGCCAGTTGGGTCAGGCAACCCGGCGTTGTTTTGATTTGGATCAAGGAGCTGCCCCCGGTCGCGGCTAACCTGGGCCTGCCCCGCTCATAGTCGTAGCGCCGATAACAATAAAATGGATGGATACCCTTGCGGGCGGGGCAGTTTTTTATGAATTTTTGGAGAGCCCGATGAAATTGTTTGCCGCTCTGGCTACATTGCTGTTGTCAGTCCCCACTATGGCTTATGAGGCCGGTACCTTTATTGTGCGCGGAAGTGTCGCCACAGTCAGCCCGGATGTCAGTTCCAGCTCCCTTTCCCTGGGGGGAGCCGAGCTGCCGGGCACTGCTGCGGATGTGGATGACGCCAGTGCATTGGGGCTCACCGGTACCTATATGCTGAGTGACCACTTTGGCGTCGAGGTCGTGGCGGCCAGCCCTTTCAGTCACGGCCTGGAAGTGAGTGGACTGGGGGATACCATCTCCCTGGGTGAAACCAGCCAGTTGCCCCCCACAGTGTTGCTGCAGTGGTACCCAATGCAACCCTCGACTTCGGTTCAGCCTTATCTGGGCTTGGGGGTGAACTACACGGTGTTCTTTGATGAGGAAGTCAGCGGGGCTGCCAACAGGCTTTTCGGCACCCTGGGGGCCACCGGTAATGCCGACTTGTCGTTGGAAAATTCCTTCGGTCTGGCCGCCGAGGCCGGCGTAGACATGGCTTTTGGCGCGGATCGGCGCTGGCTTCTTAACTTGGCGGTATTGTGGGTGGATCTGGACACGGAGGCGAAGGTTTCCGTTCCCGGTCTCGGCAATGTTACTGCGGATGTGGATGTGGACCCATTGGTGACTATGGTAGGTCTGGGCTATCGTTTCTAATTTTCGCCGGATCAACGCGGAGCGGGAAGAGGTGCCGCCATTAGAGCAAGGGAAGCGCTGGCCATTGAAATATCGGCAAAGCGGCGTTGTCGCGTGGTTTTTCGCGGCAGGGGCAAGTTGACCATGCATTATTTATTAAATTGGCGATTGACTAGGGCCTGTTAACACTAATTTTGATAAAATCTGCGTTTATGGAAATCACAAAATCGCAATTCAAAATTATCGAACACCTGCTGCCTTTACAGCGAGGTAACGTCAAAATACCGAATATACAGGTCATAAACGCTGTTTTGT
>NZ_JBFLAB010000096.1:0-7382 GCF_040742695.1 Microbulbifer discodermiae
AAGGCCGAGCTGCAGCGATTTATTCGTGTTCATAACCGCGATCTTGCCAAACCATTTAAATGGACAAAGAGCGCCGACACGGTACTGGCTTCAGTGCAGCGAGCCAAAAATGTGTTACCTAATTAACCGCATGGCCCACTAGTTAGCAGCTGGCTACCCTCATACCAAATGCGCTTGTTATCAGATACTATGAAGAATTAGCGAAGCCGCGTTACCTCACTGAATTACTATTTCAGCTTCGCCAGTTGTTTCCCAATGGCGCCTAATGCTTAGTATACATAAACAGCACCAGAATACTTTGCGTCGTTATTAGTTTGATCGCCGTCGATTCCGGTAGCGTTACTGTCTTCAAAATAGGCCCCTACAGCCAGCGTGGCTCCTTCAGCACTGAGCCCGATGGCCAAACCAAATTCGTCGTTTACATCAGTATTGCTAGCTTTCACATAGGACTGCTGGCTCCAGGAGCCTTCACTATATTTATAAACATAGACGGCACCGGACTCTCCCATATCGTTTAGCGTTTCGTCACCATTGATACCGGTAGCACTGCTATCGTCATCGAATGCCCCCACAGCGAGAGTGTTGCCATCCTCACTAAGATTGAGGGCCTCACCAAATTGATCGCCTGCCTGGCTGTTGCTGGCCTTCACATAAGCCCGCTGAGCCCAAACACCTCCGTTGCGGTTGAAGATATACACAGCGCCCGCACGCGCCGCATCGTTATTATTCTGGTCGCCGCCGATACCGGTAGCCCTGCTATCTTCCTCTCCTGCCCCGACAGCCAGGATATTCCCATCACCGCTTAGGCTGAGAGCATAACCAAAATAGTCACCTGCATCAGTATTGCTGGCTTTTACATAGGCTTGCTGGGTCCAGGCACCTTGACTATGACTATAGATATACACAGCCCCGGCATTAAAGGTGTCGTTATTGCCCTGATCACCATCAACCCCAATGGCATTACTGTCTTCAAAAATTGTGCTTACGGCTAGGGTATTGCCATCGGCACTTAAGCTGAGGGCAGAGCTAAAATGGTCACCCCTATCGGTATTGCTGGCCTTAATATAAGCCTGTTGGGTCCAGTCACCTTCACTGCGATTGAAGATATACACGGCGCCGGCACCCTCCACATCGTTGTTATTCTGGTCGCCATCGACACCTGTAGCGCTGCTACTTTCCTCGCCTGCTCCGACGGCTAGGGTATTGCCATCACCGCTCAGACTCAGGGCCCCACCAAAAAAATCGAGCTCGTCGGGATTGCTGGCTTTTATATAAGCCTGCTGTGCCCAGGCGCCTTCGTTGCGACTAAAAATATAGACGGCCCCGGAACCATTAAGGTCGTTATTACTCTGGTCGCCATCGATTCCATCAGCGCTGCTGGATTCACTGGACGCCCCTACGGCTAAAGTAGTGCCATCAGCACTCAGACTGACAGCTTCGCCGAAGCGATCACCCGCGTCAGTATTACTCGCCTTTACATAGGCCTGTTGCGTCCAGATACCCGCGTTTCTTCCAAAAATATAGACGGCACCAGACTCTTCAGCAGTGTTGCCACTCTGATCACCATTGATACCAGTGGCGGTGCCGCCTTCTAAAGGCGCACCAATGGCCAGGGTATTGCCGTCGGCACTTAAGCTAAGAGCTGAACCAAAGCGGTCACCCCCATCGGTATTGCTGGCCTTAAAGTAACCGATGCTATCCACCAGAGTACCAGTAACTGAGAGGATGTCTGAGTCATTACATTCCTCTTGTAGCCCTTCGCCCCTGCAGTCTTGCAAAATGTATTGCGCATTGGCGCGGGCATAGAGAGGCACTTCCAGCACCAGTGTCTCGGTGCCCTGTCCCACGTCTCCGCCAACCGCACTAAAGCCTGACAGCCCATCCGGATTTTCCAGAAGCCGGTAATGGGTAGCATCCTCTACATCGGTCCAATCGAAGCGAAATCGCTTGACAGCCTCGAAACTCAAAGTAACTCGTTGTGTCTGTCCCAGCGTCGACATTCCGCTAACAGCACTCCCATTGTTATTCTCTTGGGTATCGGCGGTTTCGGAGTCGCTGGAGCCAGAGCCGCCGCAAGCGGTAAGTAGTAAGAAACCCAGTGCTATCACTGCGGTATTGAATATATTTATATACATCGATTATATAATCCAGCTTCGAAAAGCTCTTTAGGATAGGGAATAAAGAAGTTATTTGCGCCACAATAGCATAAATTTTAAACGCTAGGAAGAGGGTTTTAGAGCAGACGGCTGCGGTCGGACCGCTCCATTGAACCCTATCCATGCCTCTTTTATTAAATATTTGAATAGAAGAGCTGATCGATTATTAGTCAACCGCTTACCATTTAGTCATCGAGTGAAGTGTGCCAGTCTCAAGCAAATACTCCAGTAAATATGATCTACCCATACTGTTTAATACAGCGATGCCCCAGTGAAATTAGCAGCCAGACGCAACCAGGTTATGGCGGCCCCGCACCACCTCCGATGACTGGCACCGGATTGAATAGCAGCTACGTAAGGACTGGAGCCTGAACAATTAGCCCCGCCAGAGTGCCCACCCAAAAGACCAAAGGTGTCAAGGACGCGGTAATAGTGCTGGTCTGATCTTGGTCGAAGTATGTCCATATCATCACCTCGGACAACAACGGGGAATTTACTTTATCGCCAAGCTATTACCGAGGCATTTGACACCAACTTCTACTTCGTACATCCCTATGCTTCCTGGGAGCGTGGGATCAACGAAAATACCAACGGCCTAATCCGACAGTATTTTCCTAAAGGAACCGACTTCAATGAAGTCACGGATGAAGAGGTGCAAGCGGTGATGGATCGACTCAACGACCGTCCGAGGAAGACGAGGGGTTGTCGATCGCCAAACGAACTATTGATGGGGCAGCGAGCAGATTTACTCGCTGTGTAACGAAATTGCAGTTATTACTTGAAACCGCGGTTAATAATATGGAATTGTTTTCGAAAATTTAAAATTGAAAAGGAAGAGTGAATATTTTTTGGTAGATTATATGTAGTAGTTCAGACAGGCTGTTTAAAAGCTAGCTGTCGGCAGCCCATTACTCCAAACAGGGGTGCCTGGGTAGCAAATCAAGTGTGTAACTGCTTGGTTTGTCGTGGAGGGTTTGCGGACACGCGCCGCAAACTCGGGTTGAGAAAAGCCAGGGAAGGCTTTTTCAACAACCTGCAGACTTAATCTAAAAACAATTATTATTCTGTTAGTTGACTAAAATCTCCACTCTACTTTTGCTCCTCCGATCAAATACGATGGTTAAAGGAAGGGCTATTAACTTAAAATTGCTTATTCTTCACAGAAAAAAGACACAAATCGCAGTTGATTTGATACCGCCTTCACAGGCAAAAATCCCGGCTGATTAATGTGCTGATTCACATCTCGGAATGCATCGTTGTATAACGCCCTGGGGCCCAGGCCTCCGGGGTTTCCACCGTCCCGCCCAGGCACATTATTGCCAGTGGTTTCAGCTATATTTCCACCCTCCTTAGCCATCCAGTCACCCAATAACTGCCAGTACTTTTGAAAGTTCGCAAGCTGTTGTTCCGTTAAACTATCGCGAACGTTGTTTTCGGTTGGGTCTTCAAGTAAACCCTTTACTTGATCGGCTGTCATCACCTCTGAATCAACCAGGTTTTGACTTATTGCGTGCCCAAGTTGGGCATCAGTAAATGCCATAGTAACTCTCTCTTCTTAAAATAAATCGATTGTGGAATTGCTCTAAGCGGGATAATTCCGTATAGCAACCGGTTTTGGAGCGACCAAGCAATCAATAAACTGCCTTAACCTGACCCAAATACTTATCTCACTGGACTTTTCCGCGGCCCATTATCCATATTAATTATTCTACGTAAAGCAGCAAGCCTTTTTCTATCCATACTTTCAATATAAATTGTACGATAGTACACGACTGAACTTACTTTTATTTACTTCGAGGCTATTCCTACATAACGGCTTCGATGACTATCATGGTTTCAAGTAATAACTGCAATTTCGTTGCGCAGCGAGTAAATCTGCTCGCTGCCCCATCAATAGTTCGTTTGGCGATTGACAACCCCTCGTCTTTCTAGGAAGATTGTTGTGTCGATCCATCACCGCTTGCACCTCTTCATTCGAGATTTCATTGAAATCAAGCTAATCCACACAAAATTTATCAACGCTAACACGTATACTGGATAGCTGTAGGCAGCTTAGCTCGTTCAAATATTTAATACCAAGTAGGAAAAATTTAGCCTCTGAGATATTGTACTCTGTTATATAGCTGTGGCTTCATAATATTGATACACCACGCTACCGACCACTGCCAAAAATGGTATGCACAGGTAGATCACTGCAAAAGTATTCCCAAAAGCTCGCCATATAATTATGGCACCAATCACGACAGGCAAGAGCAGCACGATTAAGGCCGGGGGCGCCATCGTAACGCCAGTAGCAACCGCTATATTCCCAGCCCACAGGCCAACGAAAATAAGGCCTCGAACCCGCCTAGACGGCTCAGGCACCAAGCCGAAGATAAGGAGCCCTATACAACCTAACCAAGCAGAAAATACCCATGCAAGGTAAAGCCATTGATCTGCCGTGCTGGGAAAGCCCACGTCAGGGATGAAGCCAGATAATCCAATAGCGAGCAAGAGTGCGATTATCCCAACAGCAGAAGACCACGCTCTGTATAGCTGCTCACGGTGCAAGCGAGACTGAGCCGCTTTAAGCCTTTTGCGAAACGAATGAACACTCATTTTTCCCAACCAATTCAAATTCAATGGGTGATTGCCCTTACCAGCATGGCACATGACTTGCGCGCCCATAGCCCATTTAATAAGTTTTTCACAGCACAAACAGGCGGCTAATAGCTCCAGACTGTAGGATGCTTTCACACTGCTCAGAAATATAAGGTCCTCCAGATGGAGGAATCGGCCGCCATAAGTGTCCTTCTGCTTCGTGCCGATGCCGATGCCGATGCCGATGCCGATGCCGATGCCGATGCCGATGCCGATGCCGATGCCGATGCCGATGCCAATGCCGATGCCGATGCCGATAAAACCCTATTCCAGCGCGCTGCTCGGCAGTACATAAACACGGCTCAGGAACACAGAGACATCCACTCCTTGTCCGGTCGTGGTGGCGCTGCCTACCTCATGGCCGCTAAAGTGCATAATGATCTCCAAGCATAAAGTACCGGTTTAGCGGCCGGTTTGAGTGATTGAATTTTGATATGAGTGGCGCAAACATAAACGAAAGATATATAGATTTAAATTTCTCCACCAACGCTTTTCTAACCTCTCTATTCAACCAATTCATCTTTAAGAGAATACCCCTTTCTCTCAATCAGATGTCCTACTTTGTCATAAATATATAAATATTTATTTATACCTTGAGCATTTTCAGATGGGTTCATTTTTGAGTCATAGTAACTTATTGACTCCCTACGCGCATTTCTATGATACCTTGCTAAAAGTATAGCGGGGGAATCTTTTAAAAGTTCTCCACTAGCATCATACAAATTAACTTCGTGCCAATTTCCAAAACTATCGATATTTTTATACTCAATTCTTGCAAATCTATTAGAAGGTCCCAGAACCAACTTTCCGGAAGAATTCCTAAACTCTTCTTTTTCAAAATTTCCGTTCTCATCAAACCAAAAATGAGCTGTAGCATATCCATATTTTCCCTCCATAATATTTCCATCTCTATCAAATCCTCTTCGATAAGCAGCATAATCATTTGCATCAAAAATGAATCGAGCTTCATAGAATCCATTATGCTCTAATACTACATCGCCATTGGCATTCTTCCTTACTTCACTATACCGTCTTCCAAGTTCATCACGTTTAAAATAATATTCAGCACTACCTGACTTATCCTCCATCAGGTTATTGGATTCTCCGAAATTTTGTTTTTTAGTAGGATACTCCTGTCCATCCAGAATATACTTAACAGCGTATACTCCTTCATTGTTACTTATTCGTTCGCCATCAATATTTACGAAAGTTCTATAGATACTATTTTTCTCATAAGCAAACTTAATACAATGAGAGCCAAAATCAGACTTATTGCTTGGCCGACTTGAAGTAAAATAGCAAACACTTTGAGGTTTTTGATCTTCCACCTCAATATAGTATGTATTATATAGACCAATTTTTTCAGTGCTAATTGGATAGACAGGCCTTATTTTTCTCTCGGTATGATCTGTATCCCATTTTAGGTAATATCCAGATTTTAAATCCGAAGCATGAACTAAATAACTAATCATCCCTAAAACAATATATACTGCTAACTTCATAGCATTCCTCTTGGTTGGAGCAGTTAACCTGACTCTAGGTATTAGTCATAAAATAAATACCAATAAACGCAGTTATTACTTGAAACCACGAGACCTTTAAAACACAATATCGCAATAAATTCAATATTGATTAAACGTCTATATAGCCACGCCATTTACCAGCTTTAGCAGTTACTCTAACTCTCGTAGGCTCGAGGGTGTTGCTTACCTGAATCACATATTTTCTCCCATGATGCTTTTGAATCTACAAATAAATGATGCGCCACCTTTAGTTTTTTATCACCGGAAGTAAAGGTGCCAACTGGCAAATACATTCTACTTTCATCATTTTTTCCTGGAAGGACGGAGCCACATATCTTACAAAAGCTCGTATGCCAGTCATGTCCAGGCTTAGACCAATAGCTAATTTCACTCTCTCCTTTAAGCCAACTAAAATGTTTATTTTCCACGACAGCCACGGCGATTCCTCCACTACCTGTGGATTTTCTGCATATAGAGCAGTGGCAGACATATACATCCGAGACATTCAGATTCACTTTAAAAGCGACAGATCCGCAATTACATTCACCCTTGACCAAGTCAATCTCCCCATGGATATCTAGCAATCCAATAACTTTCTCCAAAACCGCAGCATATAAATGAACAATAATCGAGTTTACTATACTGAATTTTGTAAGTCATAGGCACCTCGATTTACTCTGCTTACAGGATTTTGCACTAAGATATTGCTCCGTACAACTTTCCAATAAAACAAGCTATAGCATATTTTTATCAACTATCCGATGCGCTACCAAAAACTCCTAGCTGAATAACTTCAAACCGAAAAAGACCGCGCACCACGTTCAGTTTTATGACCCGAATCGTACTTACTATTTTCTTATGGGAGCACCATGCCTATTAAAAATAATTATCTTCGGCGTAAAATTTCTCAAACAAGTTAATCTAGCAGGCTGTTGATTTTCAGCCAGATTCAAACACGGTAATCGTTTGAATCCGCAATTCTCGGCCCAAATAGACGATTTAAGGCCATTTTTTACCCTTACGGGCCTTGGTGGCGAGCTTTCCCCGCCTTCAAGACGGACTA
>NZ_JBFLAB010000097.1:0-7213 GCF_040742695.1 Microbulbifer discodermiae
CAAAACAGCGTTTATGACCTGTATATTCGGTATTTTGACGTTACCTCGCTGTAAAGGCAGCAGGTGTTCGATAATTTTGAATTGCGATTTTGTGATTTCCATAAACGCAGATTTTATCAAAATTAGTGTTAACAGGCCCTAGTACAGCATAGGGGGCTGAGCTGCCGGGGGAGGTCGGCGACACCTCCCCCCTGGACCAGCCTCAAGGGCCCACCCCTACCGCATGACTGTGGCCGCTAATCGCACGGCGGTTGCCCCACCCTGGCCGGCCGGCATAACATCGGCACCCTATTATAACCAGGCCAGAGAAGACACTTTCATGAACAAGTTACTCCTTCCCCTCGCCATCGCCGGTATTCTCGCCGGCTGTTCCAAGTCAGAGGCCCCTGACACCAGTGCCCGAATGGCGGGCAACACCGAGAGCGCCGCGGTACAGCAGGCAAGCCTCGGGTCCGGTATCGACCTCGCAGCCATGAACACCAGTGTGCGCCCCCAGGACGACTTCTTTGCCTATGTCAACGGCAACTGGATGAACAACACCGAGATCCCCGCAGACAAATCCCGCTGGGGTGGATTCAGTATCCTGCGTGATCAGAGCACCGAAAGGGTCAAGGCATTGATCATGGAAGCGAGTGAAGGCGCCAACAGCGCCGATGACCGGCAGATTGGTGCCCTGTACAACAGCTTTATGGACGAAAAGCAAATTGAAGCAACAGGGTTGGATGCGCTGACCGCGGAGTTGCAAAAAGTTGATGCTATTGACAGCCGCAAGGACCTGACCGACTACTTCGCTTATGCCGATACTGTGGGCTACCAGGTTCCACTCGGGGTGTTCATCTACCAGGACATCAAGGATGTGGAAAACTACATAGCCTTTCTGTGGCAGAGTGGCCTGGGCCTGCCGGATCGCGACTACTACTTTGACGAATCCGAGAAAGGCCAAAAGCTGCAGCAGGCCTATATGGACTATCTGGTGAAAGTGCAGGATATCGCCGGCCTCAAGGATTCCAGTACATTTGCCGACAAAATTTACGCACTGGAGAAAAGCCTGGCGAAACACCAGCGCACCCGTGTCGATAACCGCGATCCGGAAAAGTACTTCAACAAGAAAGCCACCGCCGAACTGGCCGACCTGATGCCGGCCGTCGACTGGCAAAGCTACCTGTCCAAGGCGATGCTGGACAAAGCCGACCATGTTGCGGTGGGCCAGCCGGAATATCTACAGGCCACAAGCAAGATTATCAACGAAACCGATATGGACACCTGGCGCCGCTACCTGAAGGTCAAGCTTCTGACCGCCATGGCCCCCTATATGAATTCGGAACTGGCTCAAGCCCATTTCGATTTCTACAGCACCGCAGTGCGCGGCATCAAGGAAATGGAGCCGCGCTGGAAGCGCGCGGTACAGTTCGTCAATGGTTCCGTGGGCGAACTGGTGGGCAAACGGTATGTGGAAAAGTACTTCCCTCCCGAAGCCAAGGCACGCATGGTGGAGCTGGTGGATAACCTCAAGGCGGCCTACCGGGACTCCATCGAAGACCTGACCTGGATGAGCGAGGAAACCAAACAGCAGGCATTGGACAAGCTGGCCAACTTCACCACCAAGATCGGCTATCCGGACAAGTGGCGTGACTACAGCGGCCTGAAAGTCAGTGCCGATAACCTGGCTGGCAATGTACTGGCGGCGAACCTGTTCGAAGCCAAGTACGAGCGCGGCAAGTTGGGACAGCCCATCAACCGGCACGAATGGGGCATGTCACCACAGACCGTCAATGCCTATTACAATCCGGCGATGAACGAGATTGTCTTCCCGGCCGCCATACTGCAGCCACCATTCTTTAATATGCAGGCGGACGATGCGGTCAACTACGGCGGTATCGGCGGCGTAATCGGTCACGAGATAGGCCACGGCTTCGACGACAAGGGCAGCAAGTTCGACGGCAAAGGCTATCTGAACAACTGGTGGACCGACTCCGACCGGGACAACTTTGAGCACCTGACCGGCAAGCTGGTGGCCCAGTACAATAGCTTCGAGCCCCTCGAAGGAGAGCACATCAACGGTGAACTGACACTGGGTGAAAACATCGGCGACCTGTCCGGCCTCGGTATTGCCTACAAGGCCTACAAGATGTCCCTCGATGGCAAGGAGGCCCCGGTGATCGACGGCTTTAGCGGTGACCAGCGCCTGTTTATGGGCTGGGCCCAGGTCTGGCGCAGCAAGATCCGCGACGAGGCATTGAGCGAGCGCCTGAAAACCGACCCGCATTCACCGGCAAAATACCGGGTCAGGGGCGTGCTGCCGAATATCTCGGCCTTCTACACTGCCTTTGACGTCAAGGAGGGGGATGGCATGTACCTGCCGGAAGAGGAGCGCGTGGTTATCTGGTAAGCGGCCTCACATACTCAAAAGGCCCCGCATTGCGGGGCTTTTTTTGTTCGATTGCCGGGTTAATAGGCTGCGAGGGTGTACCGCCGCCGGGGTAAGCTCTTGAGTGCAAGCTATTTTAAGTATTTGCGAAAGCCTTCAGGGGCTACAACCCAATGGATGAGGGATCTCCTCCAGCAGGTTGTTGAAAAAGGCATCCTGCCTGTTTCAAAACACGAAAAGCGAAAAATATGATTTTCACTTTTCTCCCAAAATCAACGGCTTAGGCGTCGTTAATTTTGCCGGAACATTCATATTCCGGTACCTGGGCGTCGAAATTCTTCGCATTCCAACAGCCTGCTAGGGCCTGGACACCCGAGGCACCGGCACAATTGTGCCCCTGTGCGCAGTAGCTGCCTGGCTCAGCTGCAGCGCAGCTGGAACTCAAAGGCGGTGCCGCGATTTTCAGTGCTCTGGACACAGATATCCGCCTGGTGCAGCGCCAGTAGTTTTTTCGTAATCGCCAGCCCCAGACCGCCCTGTCGGTTGCCGTCGTATACGCTGTTAGCAGCCCTGTAGTGTGCATCGAATATATGCGGCAGGTCCGCGGCGGGAATTCCACTGCCACTGTCCTTTACACTCACCGCAACCCGGCTGCCGCGGGGCTGCAACCGCACGATAATCTCGTCCCCCGGTCCGCAGTGACGCAGCGCATTCTCCACCAGATTGGAAAAGACCCGCTCCAGTTTTTCGATATCGCCGTACACCGCAATAGCGGTGTCCCGCGGCGTCACATCCATCCCCACACAGCGCTCGCGCGCCTTCAGGGTAAATTTTTGCAGCACATCCTGCACCAGTTCCGCCAGCACCACCTTTTCGATATTCATCGGTACATCGGCGCTTTCCAGACACGCCAGTTCGAACAGCTGTTCCACCAGCCGGTTTACTTTTTTGCTGTTGCGGTAGGCTGTTTCCACATAGCGCCGGCTTTCTTCCGGATGCAGTTGCTCGCTCAGCAGCCAGGTTTCCAGATAACCCTGCAGTGACGACAGGGGCGTGCGCAGGTCGTGGGAGATATGGGTCAACAATTCGCGCCGCATCTCATCCACGGTTTTAATGCGCCGGTACTGCTCCCGCAGTGACACGGACATTTCATTGAAAGTGCTGCCGAGACGGTGAACCACGTCGTTGGCATTGGCATCCCAGGGTGTCGGCGCCAGTTCCTGTTGCAAGCCAACTGCACGAAAGCGTTGCATGTCCCCCGTGAGGCGCCGTAGCGGACGGGTTAGCAGGCCAAATACCCACAGAGAGGCGATCAGGCTGAGAATCAGACCGCCGAGGAAAACCGCCACCACCCAGCGTTCAATGTGGTTCTGCCACACCCCCTGGGCCACGTCATCGAATATCTCGCTGCCGATAATCACGTACATGTAACCCTTGAGCTCTCCATCCCGCTCCACCGGGGCAGCGGAAAAAACCTTGAGCCGCCCGCGGTCGCGAGGGTCCTGGCCATAAATGGTGCGCGGATCTTTTGCGGAACTGTCCAGAAAAGCGCGAACAGGCTCCAGGTCAATCTGCTGGCGTTTGATCTGAGTGGGGTCTGCGGAATATGCAAGGATTTCGCCCTGGGGGCCCAGCAGGTAGAACTCGAAGTTTGGCCCCAGCACCATCAGGTTGTGGAACAGGTGATAGAGTCCGTCCCGATCCGGCTGGCCGTCAACGAACAGGGCTTTTTCATCCACCAGGTGGCGGGCCAGCTCGCGGTGCAGATTCTGCGCCACTTCGTCCTGGTAGGCGTTGACCATATAGTGCATCAGCAGCAGGAACAACACACCGACAACCACAAAGCTGCACAGCAGCAGCAATGCGAGGCGCCGATAAAAAGCATCACGCAGAAATTGCATCATTGAACTTGTATCCCACCCCCCAGACCGTCAATACATACTCCGGTTGTGATGGATTTCGCTCCAATTTGCCGCGCAGGCGGTTGATATGGGAATTTACCGTGTGCTCATAGCCACTGTGCTGATAACCCCAAACCGCGTCCAGAATCTGAGTGCGGCTGAATACGTGGCCCGGGTGGCTGGCGAGGTAGTAAAGCAGGTCGAATTCCCGCGCGGTCAGGTCCAGTTGACGTGAATCCAGGGTTGCAAGGCGCTTGTCACAGTCGATACGCAAGCGGCCACAGCGGATTAAACTATCTGCCTCGGCCCGATGCTGCGCCTGGTCATTGAGCAGAGTGCGGCGCAACAGCGCCTTGACCCGCGCCTGTAGCTCCCGCACACCAAACGGCTTCGGCAGGTAGTCATCCGCCCCCAGTTCCAGCCCCAGCACCCGGTCCAGTTCTGAATTGCGTGCGGTCAGCATCAGGATTGGCAGGGAGTGGCCGGCATCCCGCAGGCGGCGACAGATCTCCAGTCCATCCAGGCCCGGAAGCATCACATCGAGCACCAGCAGATGGAATTTTTGGTTGAGGGCACGCATCAAGCCCTTCTCACCGTTGTCACAGGAGGTTACCGAATAGTCCAGGTTCTCCAGGTGCAGATGCAGGAGTCGCAGGATGTCCGGGTCATCCTCAACCACCAGAATACGTTTGCTCATGGCAGCCCACCGGTCGTCAGTCATGTACCTGCCCGGCCCCGGAGGGGGCGGGCAGGAGCCAGACTCTTCTGTCGTGCCAACGCCGCGATTATTACTCGGTGCGGGTGATCCTCAAGCGCATAGTGGGCTGATCAAAGCGGTGCGACTGGTTCAGCACTGATTCGGCATAACCATCCGCCTGGGTGACCACCCCGGAATGGCGTGCGACAAAGTTCACATCGTCGCGCTCGGCATTAAAGCCTTCGCCACCGTCAGCGGGACCGGGAATGGTACCGGCCAGCTCACTGTTAAACTCAGTCCCGGCATCGTATACCGGAGCCAGTCGTTGCAGAGAATCGCCCACCGCCAGGGATGAAACATCCACCCCGGTAACGCCGGTGAAGGCGTCGTTGGTATTGACCAGCATGGTGACAATGGTCAGCGTCAACGCCTCCTCCTCAGTCAAACTCAGGGACAGGGTTTCGGTGGCACCGGGACCCAAGGGCCCTTCCGCGCTGGCGGAAGCGAAGCTGCCCGCATCTTCCAATTCCATCACGAACCCGCTGTTGTCCCCGCCCTCAGCCAGAAGTTCGAGGCCGTCGCCGGCAGCCTGGCCTAGAGTCCAGCCACGCAGGCTGTCGTCGTGGGCCACTATGGCTAGCGGTGAAAAAGGCTGGTTGTGGGTCAGATTGGTGACCTCCACTTCAAAAGTCACCGTGACGGGTTCAGGCTCGGGTTCCGGAGCGGGTGGCGGGTTGACCGGCCCGGCCGAGCTGTTGTCGTTGTCACAGCCGACTAACAGGGCTGCGACTGCCAGAGGTGCCAGCAAAGCGCTCAATTTCATTCTTTTCATAGTGAATTCTCCCGTTGCCACCGTTATTGGACGGTTACCACAACCCTGGCCACGGGGTTCAGCCAGCGGTGGATACGCGCATCCAGATCGCTGGCACCGCCATTGGGGTCCGTATCCCCGACATTCCCGCGGTGGATATGTATCCGCTGGTTAACTTCGTCTGCGGTCACCCCTGTGCCCCCGTTACCACCATTGGCACCGGGATTGGCTGGGATGCCGGCGACAAAAGGCATGCCGCTGCCCTCAACCACCAATTCGTTGTTGGCCTCAGTACCGGCATCATAGGCATTCAGCAACAGGGTATAGGTGCCCGCCTCGGTGGGAATCTTCCAGCCATCGAGCCCAACGAAACCATCATTGGTGGGCAGCAGCATCGCAGTGATGGACAGGTAGCCATTACTGCCGGTATCGAACGCGTCCACATCCACACTGGCACCGGGCGCCAACAGCCCCGCGGCCGGGTTTTCCACATTGACCGCGCCCATGGCCCCCGCAGCAGTGGCCAGCCCACTGATATTGCCGCCCTCGGCCATCATTTGCAGTTCCGGGGTGGCCATGGCACCGGCTTCAAACAGGTGAAACTCGCTCCCATGGGCGGATATCAGCAAGGGAGTGAAATAAATACCATGAGTAAGATTGGTGACTGTCATTGAAACGGTTTGTGCCTGGGCTCCGGTCGCGACGGCTGCCAGTGCCAGGGCACCGAGAACGGACTTTATTTTCATAGCTATCCCCAAAGTCTTTGCTTTTGCGGTTGAAGGTTAAACAGCGCATTTCAGACTAAGCGGGAAATATCTACTGCCGATCACAAAATTCTCACGTTTTTATCACAGGGGCTAAGATACCTGATAAAAAGCGCCTCCCCCTACTCACGCGGGACTTCCGGCACCGAAAGCCAAAGGGCAATCAGCGAAAACCCCGTGAGTTCGAAGTGGACAGAGAATAAACAATTTGCAGGGGATGGCTGGCAGTGAGGTACGGCGCAACCACCTAGCAGGCTGTTGAAATTCGAAGAATTTCGAAGCCTGGTACCGGAATATGGATGTTCCGGCAAAATCGGCGACACCTAAGCCGTTGATTTTGGGAGAACAGTGAAAATCATATTTTTCGCTTTTCGTGTTTTGAAACAGGCAGCATGCCTTTTTCAACAACCTGCTTAACTGCCTGTCTCACAACATCAATACCGATAGGAAGTGCCACCGCTTTTGTCACCATTAACCCGGCAACTTATGTAGCTACCGGGTTAATGTACATGAATCCCTGCTAGGGCCTGTTAAGGAACGTCTGAATAACTCAACAATCGCTACGGCAGTATCAGTATTTTCTGGTGCGGGCCTGAATTTGACCAAAACAACCCTGAGATTGTTTGTTTTTTCACCTGGAATCTACTTCTCAGCAGATTCCAGGTGCACTGG
>NZ_JBFLAB010000098.1:0-6821 GCF_040742695.1 Microbulbifer discodermiae
CCAGTGCACCTGGAATCTGCTGAGAAGTAGATTCCAGGTGAAAAAACAAACAATCTCAGGGTTGTTTTGGTCAAATTCAGGCCCGCACCAGAAAATACTGATACTGCCGTAGCGATTGTTGAGTTATTCAGACGTTCCCTAACACTGTTTACGCAAGAGTGATACCAGCCCTTATTCATCCGGTGATCCAATAAATTGCGGGACCGGTAGACCGGCCATATAAGATTTCGTTGATTGCACTGGTGTTCCAGTTGGTACATTTGGTTCCACCCTCTCTCCTTATATTAAATGCCTGGAATAGATATTTTTAAATCCAGACTTTTTTTGTGGAATTTCCAGTTGGCATAATAACGAGGCTGTGAATAGAAAAGTCCGTTTAAACATAAATTTTCAAAACGAAGGTGTAATTTATTTGTAATCCAGGTTGAAAAAAGCGACATACAGGTGAAGTTTTCCATCTTTTTGTCAAATAAGTAAAAAAAAGATTGAAACGACAGGTGGTTCTCAGATAGATTTTCCTCAAGAGATTTGTTGATGGCTGTTTTCTAAGAAAGTTAAAGTTTTCAACAGCAAGGAATAAAATATTTATAGAATATCTTTTAATTATTTTATCAATAAATCGCTATCTTTTAAGAATAGAATTCCTTGTGAATGTGTTAAATTTCAGGGATCCATAGAAGAAGTACCTAAGTCAATATATCCGCTAAAAATAGTAAGGGAGTACCAAGTAATTTGCCATGACGGCGAGCTCTTTGCATATTTGTCCTGTCAAATAAATTTATAAATTACAGGCTGACTGGTAATTCGCCTTAAGCCAAGTGGATCGTAGTCGGTTGGGTGACACGATTAACTCGGTGTGAGAAAAATACCGCCATAGATTAAGTGGGTTATCGAGGATCGAGGGATATCTATAAGAGCGGTGAGTGTCTTTACAGAGGTGGCAGGCCATAGGGCTGTCATGTAATAAGGAAAACGCGCACGAAAAGTAGGAGTAATAGGGTTTCGCCAGTTATTCAGATTTTCGCACCTTTTGAAAGGTGTTTTGCGTTACGGGTTAAAGATGTTTTAGGTCGATGGGATTATAGGAGCTCTTGCGTGCTTTGCACGCCAAATGATTTGGCGGTTGGTTAAAGAAGAATAAAGGAAAGGAAATATGCGCAAATATTTAAACTTGTCCAGCTGGGCGGCTGCCGCTTGGCTGGTGAGCTTGATAGGCCTACCAGAGAAAGCGATGGCTGGTTGTGAACGGATTAATGAGCCTGGCATACCACTAATAGAGACATGTTCCGTTAGATTGCCAAAAACTTTCACTCTGAACTATTCCAATCGTGAAGCGACTTTAGTATGGCAGGCTTACGATTTGAGTCTTTATTTTTATAGGCATGAGGACAACACAATAACCCAGCATCTCAACGGAAGTTCGACTACAATTGATAGCGATGCTCCGTACAGTGGCTCCAGGACCGTTAGTCTAAACCAGGATGGCAGCTATCGTTTTTGCTATAGTGCGACTGGATATAATGGTCCAAAGTACTCGGATAGGCCGCCTTCTGGAGAAATTAAAACAGTCAGCACATGTCGTGACGTTGCCGTCACCTCGACGCCGCCGACCCTATCCTATCCGAGCCTGGACAGTGATGGTGTCTATACCATCAGCTGGTCTTCCAGAACCGGTGCCGATCGCTATGAACTCTATCGCCGCCTGAATGGGGGCTCCTGGAGCCGTATCTATAATTCCAGCGGCACCAGCTTTAGTGAAAGCGGCCGCTCCAACGGCGATTACCAATATCGGGTGCGGGCCTGTACGCCCGACATGTGCAGCGGGTACAAAACCGGTCACACCATGGTAGTGGAGCTGACCCCATCAGTACCGGCCTCGATCAACGTGCCCACCTATGTGTCCTCCAGCAGTGCCAGTATAAGCTGGGCTTCCAGCAGTGGCGCCACCCGCTACGAACTGCAGCAGAGCAAAGATGGCGGCAGTTGGCCGTCCGGCCCGACTTATTCCGGCAGCGCCACCAGCACCAGTGTCGGGGGCCTGTTGCACGGCAGCGTCTATCGCTACAGAGTGCGTGCCTGCAACTCCACTTGCTCCGGTTACCAATATAGCGGTGATCTGGAAGTCTACTTCCTGCCCGGCACGCCCAGTCCCAGTGTCTCACCCGGCACCAGCCTGAATGGGCAGTACACCGTCAGCTGGAACACTATGCCATTTGCCACCAGCTATCAGCTGGTAAGAGACAGTGGCACAGTGGTTTATTCCGGTGCCGGTCTGAGCAAGAGCTTTACCGGTATCGGCAATGGCAGCTACCGCTACAAGGTGCGGGCCTGCAATGCCAAAAACAGCTGTTCCGCCTATTCATCACTGGTCACCGTAACGGTGGACCGCGACGTGAATGTCCCGGCACTGTCGGTAGCACCGGCCACCAGTATTGACGGTACCCTGACCCTGAGCTGGACAGAGGTGACGAAAGGCGGTCTCAGTGTCGAATATCAGGTGGTGAATGGCGCCAATACAGAAATCTATCGCGGCACGGCCCTCAGCCATCAGATCAGTAATTTGGGCGATGGCAGTTACTGCTACCGGGTGCGGGCACTGACCGCGACGGATCAATCCGCCTATTCAGCGCAAGCCTGCGCCACCGTGGCCCTGCTGCAGCCACCACCGGCCCCGGCCTATATTACAGTGCCGTCCTCCACCGGTGAGTCCTACAGCGTCAGCTGGCCGTCGGCGGCCAGGGCCGACAGCTATCGGCTGCAGCGGCGCTTCAACGCCGGGAGCTGGGTAACCGTATACAATGGTAGCGGCCGCAGCTACAACTACAGCGCCACACCGCCGGTCTACGGCACCCACGATTACCGGGTGCAGGCTATCAATCAGGCGGGCAGCTCGGGCTACAGCGGCATTTATAGTGTGACGCTGGAAGTGGATCCCACGGTACAGATTCGCAAGCAGCTCTACTACAACGAAGCCGATGCAGTCCCGGCCCAGGACGAGAATCCGGCCCAGGGTATCTACTCGCGGGACAAGGCCGCCTTCCGCTACCTGGATCTGATGTACATTGTCGACGCCAATACCAATACGGTGATCAACCGTTTTGCCAGTGGCAATGCGACAGCGGCTTTCTCCACCCTGTACGATACTGCCGAGCGCGACCGCGCCAGCGATGTGGAAACCTTTATTTTCGAGCAGCTGACGCAGTACCCGGACAATGAGAACCTGCAGCGTTTTACGCTGGATGTCTATTACGATCGCGCGGTGGCAGAAATGATTCTGGCCAATGAAGCCCTGGACGAGGCCCGTATCAGCCGTCTGCGCAACGAAGCTGTGAGTGTTGAAGTCGGACACCTGGACACTGCCCACCAGCTGCTCAGTGATGCCCTCGAACAGTATGATTCACTGCTGCAATATGTGCCGCAGTTCCTGGTGCAATGGGGCCCTTCGCGGGGTCAGATCAGCCCGCGTTACTACGACCCCAACGACCTGGCGCAAAAGGACGTAACGCCGGAGAACTTGCTGTTTAGCGGCTATAAGGACATCACCATGCTCTATCAGCTGATGAGCCGGGTGGCGAGCACCAAGGTGCAACAGGCGCGGCTGGCAGTGGTGGCGGGACAGACCAACACCACAATACTGGCGCAGATGATGCAGGAAATGGACACGCTGCGCAGTGAGCTGGTCACCCGGGAAACGGAATTGCGGGCACTCTTCCCGAATACCGACTTTACCCAGGTATCGGGTTTTTCCGGACTGCCCGAGGCGGTATCCGAATGGCAGAGTCATATTGGCGATCTGGAAAATGCCGTGAGCTGGCTTGCTGGCGAGACCAATATTCTGGGGCTGCCGCACGATGCCACCTTGCTGGTGCAGGGCTACGGTATCGATGGCAATACCGAGTTTGACTCCTTTAATGCGCTGAGTGATTTTCTGGGCAATAACACCAGCGGTCCCATCACCTCGGCGGAGAACAGCCTGGCCACAGCCGAGACCAGCTACGACAACTACCGCCACAATGCGGATACTTTGGCCACCGAGTACACCGACCGGCATCAGCAGTTGGGCAACTGGCTGTTCAGTTTACTGGGTGTGGATTTCCCGTCCGACTGTTTTGAGGAAGCCTGTGTCATCGTTAGCGAGGAAGCGCAGGAAGGCAGTGAAATCTCGCTGCAGTCCAGCAATATTGATATCGCGCAAATCGCCCTGGATCGCAACCTCCAACGTATGGAGGATCTGCTCGCCGCGATTGAAATTGAAATCGAGCGGCGCGCGGCGGAAGAGGGGATCGTCGATGCACAGTCGAAGATTATTCTGGATTACGGTTCGCAGCAGGCCAGTATCGCCCAGCAGATCGCCAAGGTTCGCCAGAAAGCGGAAAAATCCAGACAGCGGTCGGGCTTTTTCAAGGCGGCGGTTGGAGCTGTGGTGGCCGTTTACACGGGTAATTGGGCACTATTGGCTCAGGCGACAGAGCAGGTGATGGAGAACCGTCGCAATATCAAAACCATTAAAGAAGTCGGCAAGCTGGAGGCGGAGAGTGCCCGTCTGGCGGCAGAGGAGCGGGCCGCACTGAATGACACCACTAACCAGTTGCTGGATGTACAGAGTAAGGCGCGGGTGCGCAATATGTGGCTGGAGGCCAACACCATCGCCCTGGATATTGCCCAGTCGGAAGCGACACTGGAGCAGGAGATCGAGCGGTTGGCGGGTATGCTCAACCAGGCACAGCGGGTGGTAAACCAGATATTTACCGCCAACAGTGACCTGGCACAACGCTATTTTGCCGATCCGATTCACGGCAGCCGCCTGACCACAGATATGTTGCGTGCGGAGCGGCATTTTGAGGAGGCGCAAAAGTGGCTGTTTTATACCACCAGTGCGCTGGAGTACAAATGGCAGGAGCCCTTTATTGGCCCCGTCAGCCGTGCCCGAAAAGAAGCCATCTACACCCTGCGCAGTGCGGAAGAACTGCGGGACTTCTACAGTGAGTTGGTGTCCTTCGACCAGCTGCGCAATCTCAGCGGCACCCAGCAGGCTACAGACACCTTTTCCATCAAGGACCACGTCTTTGGTTATGTGGACGATATTGGCGGCATTGCCCAGACCTATCCGCACCCGGATCCCGTCCAGCAGGGTGGTCCGGAGCTGAGTCCGCAGGTGGCTTTTCAGGAAAAGCTGCGCCTGTTGTCGCGGACCTTTGGTGAGGATGTCTGGATCACAGTGGAGTTCAGCAGCGCCAAGGAATTGCCGCGCAGCAACTTCTTCCTGGGTCCGGTAGTGTCCGGCAGCGGTGACCTGGCCTGTCTGGCCACTGGTGGCAACTATCTGGACAAAATAGAGACCATTGCACTCAATGTGCCCTTGCTTTACGGCGCCAGCAGTGAGACTGAAACACCGGCCTACCTGACCTATGGCGGCACCAGTTTCCTGCGCAGCAAGACGCCGGGAACATTAGTGGTAAACGCGGAGGGTGAAGTTGGCATCCAGGACGAGTTGATCACCAATAGCGCACGTTTTTGGGATGTTGTGGAGGGTACCCAACTGGCGTTCCGCAATAGTTACCGCGTGTCTATGGCGGCGAATCTGGATGTCTTTAACAGTGGCTCCGGTTCCAGTTCCACTGTGACCAGTGTGTTTAAGGAGCGCAGTGTGGCCGCCACTGGCTGGAGGTTGTCGATCAAGCTGGCGGATCGTTTTGGTCCACTGGTGGATATCGATGCTATGGAAGATATAGAGCTGATCTTCAACCACCGTTACAAGAGCAGGAATATAGATACCTGTGGTGGTGGCGGTGGTGGCCCGCTTTCTGTAGATCCTGTTAGCGAATAATAAGAGATACGCGCCGATCCAATTTGGATCGGCGTATAGGTACCTTTATGAATTGTGAAAAATTGCTTACCGTAACTTTAAACTTCTTGTTTTCTAGAAGACTCGGGTGAAAAAATGTTTACAAAGATAAAAATAATCGTCGTGCTATCAGTTATATTTTTGAGTGCTTTTGCGCATGCAGACTCTCTGTCTGGTCCAAGCACAGATACCGATGGGGACTATTCCCTGTCATATAATCCCGTGTCTCCGCTAGGGCTAATGAGTGTATACTTAAAGGAATATAAAAATGGTCAATTTATACGTTATATAGACTTGATTGCGGGATTTTCTGTTGATCCCTATTTCCAATCGATTTCTGTGTCCTCTGCAGGCGAATATTTTTATGAATACTGGCATAGTTACTGTGAGCCTGACTTTATAGAACCTGATCCTGAGCCAGTTACTTCATGTCCGGCCTCCAGGTATAATGTCGTAAACCTTGGTACCCATACCGTTAACGTAATACTGACACCGGAGACTCCGAGTATTAGTTACGGTTCTTTTGATACTGATGGTTCTTATTCCATCAGTTGGTCCTCCAGTACTGGCGCCGGTCGTTACGAACTCTATCGCAGCTTCAATGGTGGCTCCTGGAGCCGTATATATAATTCCAGCGGCACCAGCTATAACGAAAGTGGTCGCTCTAGTGGTAATTACCGGTACCGGGTGCGGGCTTGTAATACAGATACAGGGCTATGCAGTAGCTACGGAACCGGAGGAACCATGGTGGTGGAGCTGACCCCATCGGTACCGGCCTCGATCAACGTGCCCGCCTATGTGTCCTCCAGCAGTGCCACCATAAGCTGGGCTGCCAGCAGTGGCGCCACCCGCTACGAACTGCAGCAGAGCAAAGATGGCGGCAGTTGGCCGTCCGGCCCGACTTATTCCGGCAGCGCCACCAGCACCAGTGTCGGGGGCCTGTTGCACGGCAGCGTCTATCGCTACAGAGTGCGTG
>NZ_JBFLAB010000099.1:0-6646 GCF_040742695.1 Microbulbifer discodermiae
CAGTTGCACCCACTGCTCCCGCTCCCGTGTCTGATTGGGTTTGGCGGTGGAGCCGCCGCGGACACTGACCCGATACAAGTTGTAAATATCCTCGCGCTCCATGGTGGGCCACACGGCCCCCTGGCCGGCGATCTGGCGCACCTGTTCCGGGGTGATTTCCAACAGGAGTATTTCCGCCGCATAGCCGGCCACTTCGCTGATCCAGTCTTCCAGCGCGTCGCGGCGCTCACCCATACGGCCCTGCATGGAGGCGGCCATCAGTTCGGCTTCGGTGGCGGTTTTGGAAACCTGGGTGATATTGCGGCTGGCGTCACTGGCACCGGACAGCATTTCGATATCCCGGTGAATGGTCGAGGTGTCAAACAAACCGGGATCCACCCGGGGGGCGGGAATTTCCTGCAGGTCGTGGGCCAGTGGCCGCTCCGGATCGCCGCCAACGCCGATCATGTCGTTGGTGCGCCGGTTTTGGATATTGTCCAGGTCTTCGTCGTCCAGCCCGCCAGCGCGGCGATAGGCGGTGGCCGGGCGCAGATCCCTCCTCAGCTCCCGGTATTTATCCCGGGTCTCGTTGTATTCCGCCTGCAGGTCCTCCAGCAGTTCCACATCGGACAGAGGCTCCGCACTGCCGTCCACCTGATTGAAGGCGAGCCCAAAAAAGGGGTACCAACGGCGCCCCTGCTTTGGCGGTGAAAACGGCGGGCGCGCCCAGCGCTCTTCTCCCAGCGCCAGGGTGTAAACTGTGTTGTCCCGCTTGCACCAGATCTCGAACACCGGGATCAGCTGTTCCTCTTCCCTGCTGTCCCGACTGCGTTCTTTGCCATTGATGGTATGACGGCGTGCGGATTGATCCGCCTTGCGGCCGAACACTTCGGAAAACCGCTCGGGCGTAAACCACAGGCGGTGGGCTATGGCATCCGCCCGCTCGTAGTCGTCGAACTCGTTACGGGTGTCATCCAGAATCAGGATGTCTTCGGTCAGCGGCCGATCAATCACCAGTCCCTCGCTGGCCACCACCTCGACCTGGGATTGCAGGCTTTGAATCTGCTGCTGCAGCTCGGCGCGGGTGGCCTCCAGGTCGCCGGCACAGGCCGGGTCCTCCAATTCTCTCAGCAACTGTTCCACCCGTTGCAGGTTGTCCTGGGCATCCTCCAGGCGGTTTTGAATCAGGGGGGTCCCGCCGGTAGTCTCTCTGGTAAACCACTTTCACCCAGCCCGCGGCGGCGGTCATGGTGGCGCGCAGCAGGGACTTGGCACGCTTTTTCAGTTTGCCTTCCTGCACCAGTTGACGGTTGAGCACCACCGCCAGGGTGGCGGCAAATTTACGCCAGGCCTGGTACATGGCACCTTCCGCCGCTTCGGCGGCATCGCAGTCGATATCGGGATCCTTGGCATAGATCTGCGGAATCAGACTGGCAAACACCGAAAACAACAGGCGGATACCCTTCCCTTCCTGCTCGCCCTTGCCTCTGCCGGACAATACCTGCCGCCAGCGCTCGACGTTTGCCTTGGTTTTTTTGTCATGAAGCTCAACAAAGCGCTCCAGGCGGGCGGACCACCGCCGGACCAGGGCTTTTTCGGACTCGTCGATGTCGGGGGGAGCCTTGTTGTACGGGTCCATGGCGCGCCTTATTACCAATCAGGCGTCCAGTGTGCAGGGAATACAGTGCGGTGATGAGTTGGGGGTCACGGCTTGATTGACGTTACCCCCAGAGAGGACGAGGAGAGTGTGAAAAGAGAAAAGCTAGGCGCAATCAGACCCTAGAATAGCCACGTTCCACCGGTCATTTTTGCTCAGTTTTAGGCGTTTTTCCTGGTCGCTTCGATCTAACGCATTCAGTCGCTCGACCAATGCTTTCACCTGACTACTCTCCTCAATGAATTGCAAATAACAGATTCGCAGTAAAATATCTGAGGAACCATTAATTTTATTATCGCCGCTCTCCCACTTGCGAACCGTTATTTCCTTAACACCAAGAAGACTGGCTAAACATTTCTGGGACATATCCATTTCACAGCGTAGGAACCGTATTTCCCGGGCACTTAGGGTGCCTGCCTTACCAACCAGGTACAAGCTGATTGCTTTATGCAGGCCCTTCAGGTCATGGATGGCGACAGCCTCGCCATATGCGGTCTCTCGCTTTGTATAGCCATTTTCCAAAAATATGTTTGGGAGGCCACAGTTTTTATAGTGATACATCTCTATTAGCCCTCTTCCACAAATCGAATGTTCAAAAAATCCCCGCCAGGAGATAGGCATACGGTGACAAAAATAGGTAGCCCGCCGGTAAGGCAGGTTAGTACACCGCTGACAGAACCATCCTCCTCAATTACCGGGCCATGTTGTAAGTCGCCGCGCTCAAGCGCCGTCCATACCTGGCTCATATAGATCTTTCCGGACGAACAGACATCCAATGGAGGAATAAAGACCTTCGCAGAGTCTGCTGCCAAAGCCCGGACCTGGCGAATGAAACCTTTAGCATTTGAGAATATTGGGGTCGGCTGCATAGTACCGATATTATATATCGGCTCGCGATGCAAGGGATCAAAATTTGTGACTAAGTTCATACACCTGCGTCAAAAATTGTCAGCCAAAAAGCTCGAAATTGAGAAGATAATTTCAAAAAGGGCCAATTGATCACTTTTTGGCCATCTCTTGTGGAAAGCAGTTCAAATAACCATCTTCCTCTCCAGTAATGTGTGAGTATTGTAGGTAGCCTTTATTTGATCTAATATTAGCACTATTAAAATACTTTTTATGGCACCAATATGACTGCAATCAACATTCTGTCCGACCGGGTTATGCCTATTTCCGAGGCCAAGCGTAACCCTATGGCCCTGGCTAAAGACACTGAGGCCGGGCCCGTTGCCGTACTGAACAGGAACCGGCCGGTCATGTATTGCCTGTCCCCCGCTCTCTACGAAGAGATACTGGATCGTCTGGAGGACGCCCAACTGGCCAGGGTAGCGGAAGAGCGCCTCACCGATGGCAGCGAAGCGATACCGGTGAGCCTGGATGACCTATGACCTAAAATTCCACCCGGCGGCCTTCAAGGCATGGAAAAAGTTAGGGGCCAATGTTCGCTCGCAGTTTAAAAAGAAGTTGGAGGAACGGCTCGAAAATCCCCACGTGCCAAAGGACAGGCTCTCTGGCAAAAAAGACCTCTACAAAATAAAACTCAGGGCAGCCGGTTATCGGCTTGTCTACCACGCCAACGACGTCGAAATCATTGTTACTGTCATCGCGATCGGTAAACGCGAGAAAAATCAGGTGTATTTGCAAATAGAGTGAAAGGGTACATTCGTGCGGCCTTCGATTATTTGCACCAGGATTCTCTTGGGCGGATAATGGTAAATATCATCGCTGGCCGGCGGGTACGCGGATATGCAAGGAAGTCAATGTGGTTCCCTAATCACTCTGGTCCTATTTACCGCTATTAAGCTTCTGGTATCAGGCAATGACTGATTCGGAAAACAAGTGGGGATGGACCCTCCCAGTCTCAATAATGGTCGCCGTTGGCTTATACCATCTCAATGGCGAGCAGGGCGGCTCAGAAAAGCTGCTCTATGCCGTTGGAGCGCTACTGATAGCCCTGTTCCTATTCCTTGCCACCCGGCCCTGGTTCTGGATGCTGGTATTTTATTTGGGGGCTGCGGCAAGCTTTCTGACCATGCTCGCTTTTGCTGTCCATTTCCAGATATTACCGGCCCTGGGCATGTGCGTTATGGGATTCGCCGCAGTTGTTATCGGACGCGCTATCGGTATCGTATTTTATCAAGTGGACGGACTATTTTAGCTTTCATCGCCGAAGCAATTCCCGCATAGCGATGAACGCGTTTTGGTCATTTATTCCGCGCACTTTATTCAAGCCGCCTCTCATGAAGTCAAAGGTCGCCCCCGTAGTTGACTGCTGTCCGGACGCAACATTTGCCAGGGTATTTATGCTCTTCTGCATCTCACCCTGAAGGGAGGTACGGGCGGTTGCTCCGAACCGTTTGTCCAGCTCATCGGCAAACAACATTTGAGTCTTCAGATCATCACTGAAATTTGCCCCATATTTTGCGGCCACTGTTTCCAAATCAGCGGTGGCATCCATTAAGTTGACCCGCGACTGAGTATTACTCATCAGGCGCCGCAACACCGTCCCCACTGCCTTGTCGGCATTGTCACCATAGAAATTGACTTTACTTCCACTGGCATCCTGCAGCGCGTCCAGGGCGTTCACCGTATCCGCATAGGCGGTATTGACACGATCATATTCCGGAAAGTTGGTATCCAGCGCGCTATCCAAGTCTGCGCGCAGGCTCTTCAGGATACGCTCGGTCCTACCTCCGAGTCCGTCTTTGCTTTTCCCATAGGTAACCTGTTCATCGATGTATCGTTTCAGCCGATGCAGGTCGTAGGCGTCCGGAGCACGCGTGTCTCTCATTCGAGCGACGATATTCCTAACTACCCGCTCGGCTGCATCGACACCCTCAATGTCGGATCCGGCAAACAGAGGCTTTAGCCGGCGATCCATTGTGACACCCATTTCCCGCAGCCTGGCAAGAAACTCGTCGACGGGAGCCCGATAGTCCACTGGTTTGCCTTTCAGCGCTTTTGCCACCGCGTCCAGTTGCCTGCCCGCATTCTGGTTGACCAGCCTGACGTGGCGCACGCGCTGCATCAGGGAGTCGCCTGCAACATCGGAGGCTCGGTTGTCCATTGAATAGCGGGCATTGTTGTGCCCGCGCTGGCGAATACCAAGCATTCGCACCATTCTCTGTCGATCTTCCGGGGATGCTCTCTTGATGGCCGACACTATCGATTTGTCGAACCCCTGCTTGATAGCGTTTTGCGCCACCCTATCCTTTTCAACCCCTCGCCAGTTGTCGGAAAGTCTGTAGGGGGCAACCTCCCCACTGGTGGAGTCGGCCTTGATTTCCTCTGCCCGCCTGGCGGCCAGATCGTTTACAGGATCTGTGGTTTTCGTTTTCGGAAGAGCTGCTGTGCGTCCACGCTTGCTCGGGTCCAGCGCGCCAGAGCCCCGAACACCCGGAATCCTTACTCCCAGATACTGGGCAATCGCAGTGGGAACAGCCGATGCCACAGCTCCAGCAGCGGGGCCTCCGACCGCATTTCCAGCCTCGCCCGCCAGCTCGGTAGATTTCTGTATGGCTGCTGCAGCCGGTACAGCGGAAGTGGTCAATGTTTGCGTAGCAAGCTGCGCTCCAGCGGTTCGGGGCTGATAGGTCAGGCGCTCGGAAACGCCCCGCCGCACAGCCTCAGCCGCCTCTGCGGGGTCCACGTCTGTCAGGCCCAGGGCGCGGCCGGCAGCGGTCACACCGAGGGTGCCCAGGCCGGTTAATCCGCCGGCAACCTCTCCAACTCCAGCGGAGCCAAGTGTTAAAACCGGCTCGACCAGGCCCCCGGATAATTGCCGGCTAATGTCAAACAGACCGGGCGTTTTATCGGGCACGGGAACATCCGGTTGCTGCCCCGCTGCCGTGACACTGGGCTGCGGCTCAACAGGTCGCGCTGTGGTTATGTCAAATCGTTTGCGCTGCGGATGCTGGGTGGAGTCATTCACTGGCCGGGCAGTGGACAAATCAAAGGCCATCAGATTTCCTCCACTTCTCCGTTGGGGCCGATGTAGGCGCGGTTGCCACTACCATCGATCATCAGTTGCCAGCCCTGTGCGTTGACTGGTGGGAGGGGTTGGTTAAAAGCATTTTCGCCACTGGTTAAGGGAAGCGCCTCATTCGTACTTCCAGTGCTTTGAGTACCGGAAGCTTCACCCCAAATGTCCTCAACCGGGCGCATGTCTCCACCAAGCTTTGCTCCAACAATGGCGTCAACAATGTTTAGTTTGGCCTGGGCAGCTTCGGAATGATCTTTTCTTGAAGGCAGCATTTCCATTAACAGGGCCTGATCCCGATCAGTAAAGGTACCTTCACCACTGACGCGAAAAATGGATTTAAGCACCGGTGCCATTGCCGCAGCCGCACCCTCGGCAATCTGCGCTTCCGGTGTCATGGCAGGTATCCTGCCGGCAACTGGACCTGTGGTCGTATTCTGCATGGATTCGCGAAGCCCTTTTACGGCCATTTCATAGGTGGAAAGTGCGACTTTGTTTTGTGCGGCACGCTCTTCTGCCCCAATCACGGCACTGCCCGCTGCTCTGCCCATGGATTGCGCATATGCCCGGCGCTTGTCAATTTCCGCCTGCAAATCGGCGTCAGACAAAGCCTGAAGATCGCTCACAAGCGGAGCGACACCACCGTCGGCGCTTGGTCCATAGCGGGTGCCCCCCTGTGAGAATTCGCTGTATCGCACCAATTCATTAAGGTCACCCGTCTGTTGGTATTCAGCGAGTGATTCCGAAGTAAAGTCACGCGGGTTTATTTTTCCGAACCCCAGCAACTGCGGTCTTTCATGCAGTGAACCATCTGCACTATCCATCACCCCTTTGGCCAGCCCCGTCTGCAAGGCGGCGGTGTTCGCCACTTGCGCCGTGGTATCCGGCGCTTTAATCGGCTGGGCATTGAGACCGGCAAGACGGGTGCCGGCAAGGCTCTGTTGGATTGCCTGGGCCAGAGCGGATTCAAGGGGACCGGCATCGCCCCACTCCCCGGTATCCCGATAATCCGCATACTGCTGCACCTGTGG